>JAPLTR010000230.1 GCA_026398065.1 Verrucomicrobiota bacterium
CCCACGAGCTGGCCGTCACGCGGGAGAAGCGCTCAAGCTTGTGCAGGTTGACCTGATCGCCGTGGACAACGTCGGCCGAGGCGGCGATGGCGGTGAGCTTGAAGGTGCCTTTTTGCGGGGGCGGCGCGGGCTCGGGGGGCATACCCGCTTTTTTCGCTGCGCGCGCGGCGGCGGGCCGCGTCGGCCCGAGGCCCCACCCGCCGAGCGGGGCATCGGGGATCGGGTGCATGATGAAGCGCAGGCCCGTGATCGGCCCGGAGAGTTTCGGCAGCTCGCACAGGATGTCGAAGGCCGCGAGGTCGCCGCCCTGCTTGATGCGCACGCGATGCTCGCCCTCGACCTCAAAGCCGTTGCCGCGGTTGGGCGTGGAAATTTTGATCACCTTCGCCGGATGCACCTCCAGATTGCGCCCGCGCGCCGCCTGCGAGGCGTGTTCGCGCGCCTCCCAGGTCGCGAGCACCGCGTCGTCGCGCCGCGCGAGCTTCTGCTCGATCGCGGCGATCTGCGCGCGCAGCGCCGGCTCCTCGTCGGTCTTGAGCACCGTGCGCGCCTTCACGCTTGGGCCGGGATTCACGCCGGCGTTGCCGTCGAGACCCTTGTCACCGAGCGAATTGAAAAACGCGAAGGTGCGGAAGTAGTCCTTCTGCGTGATCGGGTCGAACTTGTGGTCGTGGCACTGCGCGCAGCCGAGCGTAAGGCCGAGCACGGCCTCGCCGAGGGTCTTCACACGGTCGACGTTATAATTGGTGATGTTCTCCTCGGGAATCGTGCCGCCCTCGTGGGTGACCATGTTGTTGCGCTGAAAACCCGAGGCGATCAGGTCGGCCTCGGTGTGGTTGGGCAGCAGGTCGCCCGCGAGCTGCTCCACTAGGAAACGATCGTAGGGCTTGTTGTCGTTGAAGGCCTGGATCACCCAGTCGCGCCAGAGCCAGAGGTGCCGGCCGCCGTCGATGGAGAAGCCGTTGGTGTCGGCGTAGCGCGCGGCGTCGAGCCAGTCGAGCGCCAGGCGCTCCCCGAAATGCGGACTGGCGAGCAGCCGCGTCACGAGATTCTCGTAAGCGCGTGGATCGCGGTCGGCGGCGAAGGCCTCCACGTCGGCAGCGGTCGGCGGCAACCCGGTGAGGTCGAGCGTCACGCGACGGATCAGCGTGCGCCGGTCGGCCTCCGCGGACGGCGCGAGGTTTTCCTTCGTGAGCTGCGCGCGGACAAAGGCGTCGAGGGCGTTTTCATTTTTCGCCGCGCCCGCCGGCAGCGGGGCCTTCTTCGGCGGCACAAAGGACCAATGCTCGGAGTATTTCGCGCCCTGTTCGATCCACGCCTTGATCTTCTCCTTCTGGAGGGCGCTCAGCGGAGCGTGCTCCTTCGGCGGGGGCATGACCTCTTCTTCGTCGGTGCTGATGAGGCGGGCCCAGACCTCGCTGTTGGCGACATCGCCGGGCTTGATGCGGACCAGCCCGTTGCGCTCCGCATAGGCCGACTCGGCCACGTCGAGCCGGAGCTTCCCCTTGCGGGCCTTCTCATCGAAGCCGTGGCACGCGAAACAGTTCTCCGAGAGGATCGGCTTGATGTCGCGGCTGTAGTCGACGCCGGGCGCGGCCTGCAGCGCCCCGGTCGCGAGCGCGGCCAGCGCGAGAAGGCGGGATCGGGCGAAGGCGTTTCGCGGAGTCGCAATCGGAGTCATGGTCGGTGCGGCCTCACTGCTTTTGCTTCTTGCCCTTCTTCGCGCCGGCCGGGGGCTCTGGCGGGGGATCCGTAAACGCGAGCTTCTTTATTTCGTCAAATCGCGCAGACCACGCGGCGGCGAGGTCGCGCACCTTGTCCGGATGCGCGGCGGCGAGGTTCGTCGATTCTCCGCGATCCTTCGAGAGATCGTAGAGTTCCCACTCGCCCTTCGCGAGGGCAACGAGCTTCCAATCGCCGACGCGGATCGCGCGGTTGTCCTCGTGCAGCCACCACAGCGACTCGTGCTTCACGCCGCCGTCGTGCGCGAACGTCGGCACGAAACTGCGGCCCGGCGCGGCGGGCACGGCGAAGCCCTTCACCGTGGCGGGCTTCTTCGCCGCGGCGACTTCGAGCACGGTGGGGACGACGTCCACGAGGTGCACCGGGTCGCGCCGCAACTCGCCCCGCGCCGCGATACCCGCGGGCCAGTGCGCGATGAGCGGCGTCGAGATGCCGCCCTCGTGCACCCAGGTCTTGTGCCGGCGGAAGGGCGTGTTGGCCGCGCTCGACCAGCCGGGCCCGAGGCTGAGAAACGTCGCGGCCGACCCCATCGGCGCGGCCTGATCGTGGCCGTCGCCGCGCACCATCATCTCGGCGCTCGCGCCGTTGTCGGACGCGAAGAGGATCAGGGTGTTTTCAAACACGCCCATCGCCTTGAGCTGCGCGAGCACGCGGCCGATCTCCTGGTCCATGCGGTCGACCATGGCGGCGTGGATGGCCATCTTGGCGGCCTGAAACGCGCGCTGCGCCTCGTTCAATTCGCTCCACGGCACGGGCCGGTTGACCTCGTTGGGCCCGAGCTTCGCGATGTCGTCGGGAAACGCATACGGCGGACCGACGTCGCGCTCCATCGCGGGCAGGGCGTTGGTCGTGATGCCGAGCTTGGTCAGACGCGCGTGGCGCTCGGCCGCGACGGCATTCCAGCCCTTGGTGTAGGTGTCGCGGTATTTCGCGATGTCGGCTGCGGGCGCCTGCAGCGGAAAATGAGGCGACGTAAAACACAGATACTGAAAAAAAGGCTGCCCACCGAACTTCGCCGCGTGCTCCTTCAGGTACTTGATCGCATGGTCGGCCGCGGCCGTGGTGACATAGTAGTCCGGCGTCTGGACATTCGGAACGCCGTCGTCGGTGTTGCCCGGGGCCTTGAAATAATTGTTCTGCCCGGTCCCGATGTCGAAGCTGTGGTCGAAGCCGTTCTCCAGCGGCTTCCCATCGATGTGCCACTTGCCCGCGTGATAGGTTCGGTAGCCGGCCGGACGCAGGAAGTCCGACAGCAGCGGCGCCCAGGCCGGACGCACCCCGCGCCCACCGCTGGCGATCCCGGGCACGGTGTCGCGCCGCACTTCCTGCGCATAGTAGCCGGTCATCACCGCGGCCCGCGACGACCAGCAGCGGGCCGTGTTGTACGCCTGCGTAAAGCGCACGCCGCCCCGCGCCAGCGCATCGAGGTTCGGCGTCGCGATCTCGCCGCCGTAGCAGCCGAGGTCGGAGAAACCGAGGTCATCCGCGAGGATGACGAGGACGTTGGGCTTGGACGGCTCGGCCGCAGCCAGCGCGCAGCAGGACACGGCAAACCACAGGCACAGTCGGAGAGAGGGGGTCATAAGGGGGAACGAACAGTTACCAGCATGAGAACCGAATCGCCGCGGTCGATAGCGGAGTCATGCAACTGTTCGCCCGACCGCAGGGGCCGGCGCCGCTTACCTAGACGGCGGTTCCCACGGTGTGCCGCCGCCGCGCTGGACGTGGAGACGGAGGGCGGCCTGGAGTTCGCGGGCGATCTTCGGGTTTTTGGCGAAAAGATCGGTCTTCTCCTGCGGGTCGTCCTTCAGGTTGTAGAGCTCGAGCGGCGAGTACGGGCTGTTCTGCAGCAGCTTCCAGTCGCCGCGGATGATCGCCTCGTAGCTCTTGCCGCCATAGGCCGGACCGCCTTCCCGCCGGACAAAGTACAGCTCGCGCACTCCCGCTGGCGCGGGCCCTCCGCGCAGCATCGGCAGCAAGCTCACGGCGTCGCTGTCCGCCGGGCGCGGCACGCCGGCAGCTTCCAGCGCCGTGGCGAAGATATCGAAGGTCAGGCCGGCGTAGTCGTTGAGCGTGCCGGGCGCGATCGTGCCGGGCCAGCGCGCGGCAAAGGGGATGCGCAGGCCGCCGTCATAGTGGCTCTGTTTGCCGTCGCGCCACGGGTCGTTGTTCTGGGCATGCGGCAGCGAGCCGCCGTTGTCGGAGGTGAAGATGACCAGTGTGCTGCGCTCGAGGCCGGTCTCCTTCAGCGTCGCGAGCACCTGGCCGACGCAGGCGTCGAGGTGCTCGACGAGCGCGACGTTGAGGGCACGTTTCTCCTCGATGCCGGGCTGCCGAGCCTTCACGCGCGCGAGCCACTCCGCGGGCGGCTCCATCGGGAAATGCGGGGCGTTGTACGCGAGATAGAGAAAGAAGGGCGACTTCGCCGCGGCGCGCTCGCGCAGGTACTCCTGCGCCCACGCCGTGAAGATGTCGGTGGCATGTCCGGCCGGATCGACGACCTCCCGGTTGAGGCGCATGTAATTATGCCCCTGCCGGAGATGGGTCGTATAGCTGTCCATCATGTCGTCGAGGAAGCCGTGAAAGAGATCGAAGCCGCGGTCGTTGGGCGTGCCGGGCGCGGTAAGGCCGAGGTTCCACTTGCCGACGATGGCCGTGTGGTAGCCGGCGGCGTGCAGGTGGTTTGCCAGCGTTGGGACCTTGGGGTCGAAGTAACCCCACGTATTCGCCGGTTCGGTGCGGATCAGGCCGGGCACGCCCACGCGGTCCGCATAGCGACCGCTCATCAGGGCCGCGCGGGTCGGCGAGCACACCGTGGCGTTGGCCCGCATCCGGGTAAAACGCATCCCCTCGGCGGCGAAACGGTCCAGGTTCGGCGTCCGGATATCGGCCCCGGGACGGTAGGCCGACATGTCGCCGTAGCCCAGATCGTCGGCGAGGATGACGACGACATTGGGCCGGGCCGGCTCGGCGGCGGGGGCGAGCGCCACGGCCAGCAGACACAGGAGAACTCCGAAGCGGCGGACGGGTTGCATGGGGTCGCCTCGAAACAGACCGACCCTCGCCGGCGCGGCAAGCCCCTATGGCAGCCCACCGGTATCCCCCGGCGCCCGCCGCTACGCCTCGTCGTTCAACCGCTCCGCGTGTTTCAGGCCAAGGAGCACCAGCTCGGGCACGATCTCGTCGAAGAGTTTTTCCTGCTCCAGCAGGCGGGCAAAGCCACCGGTCCCGACGACATGGGGACGCTGGCCGCCAAACACCTCGCGAGTGAGTTCGCCGAGCAAATGGTGGATGGCCCCGACGTGCCCGTGATAGACGCCCGACTGGATGCTCTCGATCGTCGAGCGACCGAGCGCCGTGGCCGGCCGCGTGATCTCGACCGTCGGCAGCTTCGCCGTCTTGCCGGCGAGCGTCTCGACGGAAATGCCGATGCCCGGGAGGATCGCGCCGCCCAGGTAGTCGGCCTCGGCGGTGACGACGTCGAAGGTCGTCGCCGTGCCGCAATCCACCACGATCAGCGGCGTGGCCGGGCGCCGCTGGACCGCGGCCAGCGCCCCGGCGATGCGGTCGGCGCCGACCTCGTGCGGGTTGCGGTATTTCACCTTCAGGCCCGTTTTGACCCCCGCCTGCAGCACGAACGGCTCGCAGCGGAAATATTTCAGGCAGGCCGCCCGCACGGGATACAGCGCCGGCGGCACGACCGAGCAGATCGCGGCGCGGTCGATGCCGCGCGGATCGACGCCGTTTTCGCGGAGCACGGTCGAAAAAAAGACGCCGAACTCGTCCGAGGAGCCGAGGGGATGCGTGGTCTTGCGAAACTGGCAGCGCAGCACGTCGTCCTCGAAGACGCCGGCGTGGATCTGGGAGTTCCCGATGTCGAGACAGAGGAGCATAAGGTGCTGGTTTAAAGGGTGGCGCGGCCGGAACCGGCGGTGAGCAGCTGTTCCAATGCCAACGCGAGATCGGCACGGTCGTCGCAATGCGTGATCTCGGCCCCCTCGCGGTGCCAGATGTCGGCGGGAAACGCCCCGCCCTCCGCCTCGCGGGCTGCGAGGTCGTTGTGCACGACGTGGTCCACCGCGCCGCGCGCGAAGAGCGCGCCGACCGCCTGCTGGGTCTCGACGACGGTGGCGCCCCGGGTGAGCTTGAACCCGACGACGCAGAGCGCGCGGTTGCGGCTGCGCGCGCGCAGGGTGTCGATCAGCTTCGGGTTGCGCCGGAGCCGGAGCGTCGGCGCGGCCTCCGATCCGAGCTTCTTCCCGCCGGGCGGCTGCGCCACGCCATCCACCAGCACCGCATCGCGCGCGCAGCAGGGTCACCTCATGGCCGCACCGCACGAAATGCGCCGCGATCAGCGCGGCCGTCCCGCCCGTGCTGGTGTTGGTGAGGACGCGCACTCCGTCGATCGGCTCGATCGTCCCGCCGCCGGTCACGAGCACCCGCAGGCGTCGCGCCGGCCGGGCGAGCGCGGTCTCGATGGCGGCGACGATCTCCGCGGGCTCCGCGAGGCGGCCCTCGCCGACCTCGCCGCACGCGGTGCGGCCCTCGCCGACTGCCACGAAACGGGCGCCCCAGGTCTTCAGCCGCTCAATCGACGCGATGGTCGCCGGGTGCGACCACATCGCGGGGTTCATCGCGGGCGCGAACAGCAGCGGTTTTTTCCAGTCGTGCGCGAGCAGCAGCGCGCCGGCGAGGTCGTCGCCGAGGCCGGCGGCGGCGCGGTTGAGGGTGTTCGCCGTCGCCGGACACACGATCGTCAGGTCCGCCCACCGGGAAAGGTTGATGTGGTCCAGCGCCGCGCCGGCGGCGAACAGGTCGGTGGCCACCGGCGCGCCGGTGAGCCCTTCGAGCGTCGCCGCGCCGACGAAGCGCAGCGCCGCCTCCGTCGCGACCGCGCGCACGCGGTGGCCGCGCTGGACGAGGCGCGAGATGGCGTCGCAGGCCTTGTAGCACGCGATGGAGCCGGAGAGGACGAAGAGGAGGTTAGAGCCGGACATTGTCGATCAACCGCACGCCTCCCACGCGCACCGCCCCGAGCCGCACGCCGTCGTGGTCCTCGACGTAGTCCACCTCGAAGCCCTTGCCGCGCAGCGCCGCGACGGCGACCGCGGGGGTCGGCGCCATGCGCAGCACGCGGGGAAACGCCTCGGCCAGCGCGCGCGCGGCCGGCGAGAGCCGGCGGTTGCGCGAGCTGAGCGCGAGGCCGTCGGTGTCGCGCACGGTCGCACAGGGGACGATCTCCACCGGCAGGAGCAGCGCCTCGACCATGCCGCGCACGAGCTGGAGCTGCTGCCAGTCCTTCTCGCCGAAATAGGCGCGGGTGGGCTGCACGACGTTGAAGAGCTTGAGGACCACGGTGAGCACCCCGTCGAAATGCCCCGGCCGGTGCGCGCCCTCCAGCTTGGTGCTGAGGGCGTTCTCCGTCACCCGGTAGCGGTAGCCGTCGGGATAGAAGGCCTCCGGGGAGGGCGCGAGGACGGCGTCCGCATACGGGGCCGCCAGCGCCGCATCGGCGTCCAGGGTGCGCGGATACTTCGCAAGGTCCGCCGGGTCGTTGAACTGGGTCGGGTTCACGAACACGCTGAGCACCACGCGCTCGTTTTCCGCGCGCGCGCGCGCCAGCAGCGCCTCGTGGCCCTCGTGGAGCGCACCCATCGTCGGGACAAACCCGACCGGGCGGCCCGCCCACTCGGGCGATCCGCGCAAACGACGCCATTCGTCCAGGCCGGTGAGAATCTTCATCAGGCGAGAACCTCCTCGCGGGCCGGGAACTGCGCCGCGCGCACGTCGCGCGCGAACCGGTTCACCGCCTCGTGCACGACGGTGTGGCCTTCCGCGTAGCGGCGGACAAACCGCGGCTGAAACTGGGCGTCGAGCCCGAGCAGGTCCGACAGCACGAGGACCTGGCCCGACGTCCCGATCCCGGCGCCGATACCGATGGTGGGGATGGTCCGCTCCTCGGTGATGGTCGCGGACAGCGCGGCCGGCACGCACTCCAGGACAATGGCAAAGGCCCCGAGCTCCTCGAGGCGCTGCGCCTCGCGCCGCACGCGCTCGCCGTCAGCGGGCTCGCGGCCCTGCACGCGGTATCCGCCGAATTGATTCACGGATTGCGGGGTGAGGCCGAGGTGGCCCATCACGGGGATGCCGCTCTCCACGAGGCGGGCGACCACGTCCTCGTGGCCGGTCACGCCCTCGAGCTTCACGGCCGTGGCCCCGGCCTGCATCAGCACGCCGGCCGCCTCCAGCGCGACCGCGACCCCGCGGCGTGCGGTGAGAAAGGGCAGGTCGGCCACCACCAGCAGGTCGGGCGCGCCGCGCCGGACCGCCGCCGTGTGCGCGGCCATCATGTCGAGGGTCGCGTGGACGGTCGAGGGATGGCCGTGCACGACCATCGCGACGCTGTCACCGACCAAAATGGCGTCGGCCTCGGTGCCGGCGACAATCCGCGCCATGAGCGCATCGTAGGCCGCGATCATCACGATCGGGTGGAGCTCGCGCCGCGCACGGGCCAGGTCGGTGATCGTTTTCACGCGGCCTCCGCAGTTTCCACGCAAGGGAAGACCTGCCGGGAGGCGGTGAGGGACAAAAGTGCTTTTCGCATGGCGATGAAGGCTCGAGGTCCGGAAGACAGAGGAGTTGTGATCTGACATGTCCGGTCGCGATCAGGTTCGCGCCAGACCCCGTAACCCTCGCGGGAACCCGCCGCCGCGCAAATCAAAACTGTGTCAACGGCGCGCCGGCGCCGACTCCTCGCCCAGCAGCCGGCGGAAGCGGCCACGGAGCGCCGCGGCGTCGGCCACGTGTACCAAGCTGCCGCGGACCGCAATGAGGCCGGCGTCGCGCAACCGCGCGAGCGTGCGCGACAGGGTCTCGCTGCTCGTGGCGAGCTCGGCGGCGAGCACGCGTTTCGTGGAGCCGAGGCGCACATCGGCGGCCCCGGACGGGGGACAGCGGTTGACCAGCCAGTTGAGCACGCGCGTCTCGACGTCCTTGAGCGTGAGATCGTCGAGCATGCCCACGAGGACGCGCAGGTGGCTGCTCATCGAGCCGAGCATGCGCAGGGCGAGATCAGGCCGGCGGCCGACCAGTTCCAGCAACGGGACCTTGGGGATCAGGAGCACGCTCGACGGTTCCACCGCGCGCGCCTCGGCCGGATAACCGGTCGGCGACGCGAGGGAGGCCTCGGCGAAGGACTCGCCCGAGCGGAAAACGTGGATGACCTGCTCCTTGCCCGCGGCGCTGATGCGGTGGATGTTGATCGCGCCACTTTGCACGAGGTAACAGCCGCGCGAGGCCTCGCCCTCGTGGAAGAGGTAGTCGTTCTTGCCGAGCTTCAGCGGGACGGTGAAGCCCGCGATCACCATGAGGTCCTCGCCGGAGAGTCCGGAAAAGAGCTGGCAGCACCGCAGGGTGCCCACGAGCCCGGTGAGCTTGAGGTCGGTGGGGCGATGCGGGGTGGGCATGGTCCGTCCAAGTGAGACGGACGGAGGCCGGGAGTCGCGCCGAAAATGCGGCATCGGACCGCAAAGTTTCCGGTTCGCCGCACCAGGCCTCAGGCGGCCGGCTCGGTCGCCTGCGTGAGCAGCATCGAGAAGGGCTCCGGCGCCGTCAGCGAATGCGGCGCACCGGGCGGCAGGTGCAGCAGGTCGCCCGGCTTGAGCGCGTGCACGGTGCCGTTGACCGAGAAATCGCAGCGGCCGGTGAGAATCTGGACGAGCGCCCGGGCCTTGCTGGTGTGCTCGGAGAGCTCCTGCCCCGTGGCGAAGTGGAACAGCGTGATCCGCAGCGCGGGCGTCGTGAGCACCGCGCGGCTGACGATGCCCTGGGGGACGGCCCCGACGGGCTCGAGCAGGGAGCAGACGCCGGATTCGGTGGCGGAGAGGAGGGTGGATTTTTTCATAGGGAAGACTTTTTCACGGCGTGAACAACGGGTAGCCGCCAAAGCGCAGGCTGGCGCCGGCGAGCGTGAAGAGCACGCCGAGCGTGGTGACGCCCACGATGTGCGCGCCGAGCACGGGAAGATTGTCGTCGCGGAGGCGCGGGATCACGCGGAGCTTGGCATGGATCGCGAGCGCCACGGTGGCGGCGAGCAGGAGGAGCTTGAGCTGGATCACGCGCGCGGGCGGATTGGCCGCCAGCCACCCGGACCAGCCGCCGAGCGCGCGGTGCGCGAGCCAGAGACCGGTCGCGACCTGCACAGCGAGCGCCGGCAGGCCGATGCGTTCATAAGCCTGCTCGAAATCGCTGACCACCGAGGCGCGTCGCTCCCGCAACGCGCGGGGCAGGATCCGCGTCGCCAGCACGAGATGGCCACCGACCCAGATGCAGGCGCCGAGGACGTGGAGGGAGAGAAATAAAAAATAGGTGGCCATGGGAGGACAGGTGGGAGCGACGGGGTTGAGCATAGCCCACCCGCGCCGTCCGCGCCTTGACCTGCGTCATGCTTTTCCCCCTTCCCCGCAGGACGGCTCACTCCCGCGAAAAGCTCACGGCCCACGCGCCGTCGTGCCGGCGCTCCATCGTGGCCTGGAAGCCCTCGCTCTTCAGCAATTCGATCAGCGGCGCGGGCATGAAGGGGGCGACGATCGTCACACCGTGACCCGGTTTTAACGCGTCCACCTGGCCGCGGATGAGATCGAACGGCTCCTCTCCGCGTGCGAGGTACGGACGGACATCGAAAACTTTGAAGGCGGTGGGTTTCATGGGCAGGGACGGGGATTTCACGGTGCGCCGGGAGCGGCGGTCAATTTGCTGTCGCGGGCCACGGCCAGTTCGCCCTGACGGGCGTAGTCGATGGCCTCGGCGAGGATGCGGGCCGCCTCCTGCGGGGCGTGGAAACCCATCGAATTTTCCGCTGAGACGAAGTCGAGGCGCCACTGGGCCTGGCGCTGGAAGTCGCGGGCCGCCTTGAGCTGGACATCGCCGGCGCCGGCTTTCTGCGCGACGACGATCGCCTCGATCAACCCGACCACGGCCTTCTCGCCACGGGTGAGCAGGGCGGCGTTGCGATCCTGCACGAGGAGGGCGCGCGCGGTGATTTCCTTCTCGGGCACGCGGTGACAGGTCTGGCAGGCCTGCGCGACATTGAGCAGCGGCGAGCGGACGTGGTGGTTGCTCACCTTGATCGCGCCCTCGCGGACATAGGGCATGTGGCAGTCGGCGCACGAGACGCCGCTGCGGGCGTGGATGCCCTGGCTCCACATCTCGAACTCCGGATGCTGGGCCTTGAGGACGCCGGCGCCGGTCTCCTTGTGTTTCCAGTCGTTGTGGCCGACCTCGTTGTAGTAGGCCTCGATCTGTTCGACCTTGAGGCCCTTGTCCCACGGATAGGTCACGAGCTTCCCCTCGCCCTTGAAATAGTATTCGACGTGACATTGGGCGCAGACCATCGAGCGCATCTCCTGGCGGGTGGCGTCGCCGTTGGGTTCGTACTGGCCCTTGCGGCCGTCCTTCCGCCAGCGCTCGATGCTCGGCAGGTGCGGCGTGGGATAGTCGGAGCGTGCCAGCGCGCGGATGCCGTTGAGAAACCCGGGGCGGTTTACGCGGAGGTTCATGTTCTCCGCGTCGTGGCAGTCGATGCACGAGACCGGATGCTCGACGAGCTTGGAGGCCTCGGCGTAGGGCATCTTGCAGACGACCTCGAAACCCTTCTGAAGCTGAGCCTCCCAGTTGGCCTTGCCGGGGGCAACACCGGCCTTGAGGCCCTCGTTGAGGTAGAGATTGAGCGTGGAGGCGTGGCATTGGAGGCAGGCCCCGGGCTGCTTGAACTTGGTGACCCGCTCCGTCTCGCGCTGGTCCTTCAGCATGTAAGCATGGCCGCGCTCCTCCCGGTAGTCGGTGCCGAACGCATAGCCGGCGAAAATGCGGCGCCAGACTGGGTTCTCATCGAGATGCTGAAAGGCCTCGCTGCCGCCGTGGGTGGTGCGCTCGGTGTCCACCGTGCGCCGGTAGCTGTCATACTGGCGCGGGTAGTTTTTCCCCCAGATCGCGGGGTCGATCGTCTGGTCGCTCACCTCGACGACGCGGAAGACATCCTTCGTCGCCTCGGCCTTCCGGGTGACGACGTTCTGATAGAGCATCAGAAGGAGAAACGCGGCGCCGGCCGTGCCGGCGAGGATGGCAACGTAAACCCAGAGCGCGATGCCGCGACGACTGGCGAGACGGGAGGAAGACGGAGGATTCATGACGAAAAAAGAGGTAAAGCGGGGAGAGACGCAGGGAACGGCAGCGAGGAAGGGATTCGCGAACGGAGGTTCAGCGCACGGGGCCGTGGCCGACCTCGCGGTGGCAGTGGAGGCAATCGAGCATCTTCTGCGGATTGCCCGGATGCGTGTTGATGCCGTCGACGATCTGCTGGTGGCAGCCGACGCAGTTTTGCTGGAGCACGGCCACGTTCTTCTGGCGGATCATGATCGGCTCGTGAAAATCCTGCAGGGTAAACCCCTTCGAGTGCCAGAACCCGTTCTCCGCCTTGCTCAGATATTTCGGCACAAAGCCGTGCGGGGTGTGGCAGTCGTTGCAGGTGGCGACGGCGTGGTGCGGGGATTTTTGCCAGCCATCGAACTGCTCGCGCATGATGTGGCAGTTCATGCAGGCCCTCGGATCGTTGGAAAAATACGACAGCCCGTGGGCGTAGGTGAACGTGTACGTTCCCAGCCCGGCGAACAGCCCCAGGCTGGCCGCGATGGCGAGCAGGAGATAGACTTTCGTGCGGGAGGCGCGGGTCTTCATCAGGGCAATTTCAACGGGTCGGCAGGGCGGCGGGAGCCAGGTTATTTGACCGCCACGAGGGCGGCGGCGGCTTCGTCGAGGCCGCCCTTGAGGCCGACGCGCTGGTGGACGACCTCACCTTCGCGGTTGAGGATCGTGACGAGGTTGGAGTGGGAAAACGAGCCGTCGGCCTCCTGCTTGAATTTCACGCCGAGGAGCGCGGCGAGCTCGCGCACGGCATTGTCGTCGCCGCGCAGGAGCGTCCACTGGCCGTCGAGGGCGCGCTCGGCGCGGTACTTCGCCAGCACGGCGGTCGTGTCGCGGGCGACGTCGAACGAGACGAGGACGAACGCGGTCTTGGCACGCAGTTCCGCAGCGAACCGAGCGCGAAGGTCCTGCCCGCGTCGTCGGTGAACGACGCGTCGAGCTGGTAGAGGGAATTTTTGCTGAACGGCGCGGCGGCCAGCTCCGGGGCGCAGCACAGCTCGGGCTTCTTCGCGGCGGCGACCGCGTCGAGCTTGCAGCACTCACAAGGGGCGGGCGCGGGGTCGGCGGCGAAGGACGTGACCGCAGCGGCCGACAGGAAGAGGGCGAGGAGTTTCGGGTTCATGGCGTGGGAGCGGGTGAGGCGGGGAGGTCGCGCGCGCAGCGGAAGCCGAGCGAGGACGTGGTGTTGTTGGCTTTGAGCGAGGAGCGGAGCGCCTGGCGCATGAAGGCGGCGTAGTCGCCCAGGTCCTTGGCGCCGACGGAGCCGGCGCCGCAGAAGAGGTCGCGTTCGAGGCCGGAATCGGCGCGCGATTCGCCGGTGACCATCGCGGTGTTGAAATCGTCGACCCATTCCCACACGAGGCCGTGCAGGCCGCGGGCGCCGTGCAGACTGGCTTTCGCGGTCGCGACATCCGGGAGGACGGCAGGCACGGGGCGCGCGAGCCACGCGTAGAGGTCGCGCGTGAAGGCCCCTTCGTTTTTCCCGTCGGGGCGCGTGTAGCCCGCCGCGGCGGCGAGCTCCCACTCGGCGGTGGTCGGGAGGCGTTTGCCCGCCCAGCGGGCGTAGGCGCGGGCGGCGAACCACGAGACGCGCACGACGGGGGCGCCGGCGGGCGCACGCGGGCCGGGTTCGAGGTCGCCGGTCCAGTGGTCGAGATACGACGAGTCGGCGAAGAGTCCGCTCACCTGCGAGCGCCGCCACTTTGGATTCGCAGTCACGAAGGCGAGGTACTCGGCATTCGTCACGGGCAGTTCATCGAGGAGAAACGCCGCGACGGCGACCTGCGCGGCGTCCTTCGTCGTGCGGAGGAGGGGCGCGTAGGCGCCCGCGTGGATCGTCACCATCTTCACGGCCGGCGGCTCCGCGAACCCCACCCCGGCCAGCACCAGCCCCACGAGCGCGAGGAGCGCCCGGATGAGATGGCGGAGGTTGGGCCGAAGGAGGTGCATGGCGCGTGGCGGCGGGATGACGGGGCTCGGGTAGTTTAATTCCGGTTACGGATCGACTTGATGTGGTCGGCGGTGAAGGCGTCGCCCGTGTTGCCCCAGGCGTTGAAGACATAGGTGAGGACGTCGGCGATCTGCGCATCGGTGAGCACGGCCTCCTGCGGCGGCATCACGCTGTTGATCGTCTTGCCGTTGACGGTGACGGGGCCGGTCAGGCCCTTCAGCACGATGCGGGCGGCGCGGTCGCGGTCGGCGAGCATGTAGTCCGACTTGGCCAGCGGGGGAAACGCGCCGGGAAGGCCGTTGCCATCGGCCTGGTGGCAGGCGAAGCACAGGCCCATGTAGACCTGTTTGCCCTTCTCGGCCTGCATTTCCTTGGTGAGCCCGGCGATGGCGGGGTTGGATTTCATCGCGGCGGCGATCTGCGTCTTCAACTCGGCCTCGCGCTTGGCCGAGTCGGAGCCGGCCTCCGCCTGCGAACCGAGGTACACGGCGTCGATCTCCTTGCCCGAGTAGATCACGCGGTTCTCGGGGCCGGTGACCTTGAGCATGCCGAGGGCGCCCTTGTTGAAGGCGCGGGTGAGCGCGTGGTCGACGAGGATGAAGGTGCCGGGGACGTCGACCTTGAGGTCGACGACCGTCGCGCCGCCTGACGGAACGACCGTGGTCTGCACATTGTGGTTTGGCAGGCTGAGTCCAGCTTCTGGATACACCTTGTCGAAGATCTCGCCGATGATGTGGAACGACGAGGTGACGTTGGGCCCGCCGACGCCGAAGTAGATGCGGACGGTCTCGCCGACCTTGGCCGTGAGGGCCTTGTCGCCGACGAGCGAGCCGACGGCGCCATTGAACACGATGTAGGGCGGGCGCTCGTCGATGGCCTTGCCCATGTCGAAGGACTGCAGGCCCTCCTCGCCGTATTTGCCGGTCGTGTAGAACTCGCCCTGCATCACATAAAACTCCTTGTCGACGGGCGGCAGGCCGTCCTTGGGCTCGACGAGGATGAGACCGTACATGCCGTTGCCGATGTGCATCGGCACGGGGGCCGTGGCGCAGTGATAGACATAGAGGCCGGGATTGAGGGCCTGAAAAGTGAATTGCGAGGTGTGACCGGGTGCGGTGAACGTCGAGGCCGCGCCACCGCCCGCACCCGTCACCGCGTGCAGGTCGATGTTGTGCGGCAGCTTCGAACTCGGGTGGTTGTCGAGATGGAACTCGACGACGTCGCCCTCGCGGATGCGGATGAACGAGCCGGGGACGCTGCCGCCATAGGTCCAGAAGGTGTACTCCACCCCGTCGGCGAGCTTCGCGACCATCTCGCGCACCTCGAGGTGCACGACGACGCGCGCGGCGGTCTTGCGCTTGATCGGCGGCGGCACGAACGGCGGCGAGGTCAGGACGGCGTTTTCGATCGGCAGCGCGGCGACGGCGGGCGGCAGCGCGACCGGGCCCAGGACCCCGGCCGGACCCTCCTGGGCGCGGACCGGTGTGAGGGTCAGCAGGGCGGCGGTGAGGGCGAGACCGGCGGCCGAGAGCGCCGAGGCGAGGGAGCGAACGGGAAGACGGAGGGAGGTTTTCATGGGAGGCGGGAGACGACGGGAACTTGGGTGGTTGGGAGCAGGATACGCGAAACGCGCAGAGCGGGCCTTGATGCAAATCAAGCTTGCACGCGATCGGTGGGGTTAGGGGTGGTGGTAGGAAAGGGCTGCGAGCGTGACGCAGACCACTCCGAGGACGGCCTCGGCCATGCCGATACGGCGCGCGGACCACGACGGACGCAATGGCGAAACGAACCACAGGGTGCGTATCAACAGGAGTATGACACAGATCACGGTCAGCCGCGGCACCCAGCCGAAGGCGATCAGCGCGCCAACCGCAAGCAACGCGAGACCCGCCGACGCCAGCGGCACCGTCGCGGAGACGGCCTCGCCCTTGGCGCGGCGCAGGCTCGCTCGCACCGAAAGAATCGTCGGCACGCTGCGGGCCAGCATCAGCGCCGCGAGTGCGAGCGCGGCGGGCGCGCGCCAGCCCGCGAGCGTGGCGAGGGCCGCCGGGAGCAGCGCGAACGCCGTGCTGCCCGCCAGCTCCGCGACGGCGGCGCGGCCCGCGTTCTGCCGGTCGAAATAAACGAAGAGCGCGGCGAGCGGCGCCACCAGCGCCAGCGGCCACAGGCCCGCGAACCCCGCGAGCGCCACGGTCTCGCCGAAGCCCAGCGCCGCGGCGCCCGCCCAGATCGCGAGCGCCACACGCGCCTCGGCGATCCGACCGGCGGGACGCGCACCGGGGGCGAGCAGCGTCTTGAGCGGCCGCCGCGCGAAGAAGCCCGCGACCGTCGCCAACGCCAGTGCGCCGCCGGGCAGCGAGGGCGCGACGAGGAGGCCGAGCGCGAGGGGCTCCAGCGCGAGCGCCCACGAACCGTGCTCCTTCGGCAGGAAAATCGAAGCGGGGGGCCGGGCGGACAGGGTGGTGCGGGGTGCGGCGGCAGAGAGATCGGGAGCGAGCATGGCGGCGTTCATGACGGCTCCGACTCTACCGCCTAACGCGGCGCCCCGCCTTGACGCGCATCAAGCTTCGCGTCCAGCCCCCGCCGGGATCAGTTCGCCGGCGGCACGCCGATCTCGAAGACCTCCACGAGCGCCACGCCGGGCTTCGCCGGCTCGTCGGGCAACAACTCGAAGGGCATCACCACGACGGTGTAGCTCCCCGGCGGCAGGTCCGCGAGGAGACACGGTTCGCGGCGGTTGGCGGGCGCGAGACCGGTGGCGGCGATCTGCTGCTCGTTGTAGTATCGCACGAGAGGCGTGAAGTCGTTGACCGCACTCGCGCCGCCTTCGGCGCCGGTGCTCCAGTCGTCGTTGCGGAGGAGGAGCTGGCCCGCGGACCCGCGGATCTCCATCAGCGGGTCGTCCATGGCATCGGCCACGTTGAACGGCACGCGCGCGAGGGAGGGGCCGCGCACGCGCACCAGCACGCGCTTCGTCGCGCCCGGCGCGCCGCGCACGACGAAACCGGCCACCAGCGGCCGGCCGCTGCGGTCGGCGTAGGCGCGCGTCGCGAGGTTCACCAGGCGGCTCGCGCCCGGGGACGTTTCGTAGGCCTCGACGAGGACCGAGCCGGCGGACGTCGCTCCGCGCACCACCGCGGTGTAGCCGCCGGGCGGCAGCGTCACGAGCAGCGCCGCATCCGCGCTACCGGGCGCGAAGGCAAACGCGCCGGCCTGCGCGGCGGCGGCGGAGATGGCCGCGG
>JAPLTR010000057.1 GCA_026398065.1 Verrucomicrobiota bacterium
AAGTCGCAGAGCGGTTGCGCCGCCTGCCCGAAGTCCACGACGTCTGGGTGGGCGTAAACGACGGCGCTGAATCGGTGCTGGGCGCGGCAGTGGTGAGCGACCGGTCCGCCTTGGAATTGCGCACCGCGTTCCGTACGGACCTGCCCACGTGGAAAGTCCCAAGAAAATGGCTGGTGCTGGCGGCTTTTCCCACGAACGCCCGGGGCAAAACCGACACGCGCGCCTTGCGAAAACTCCTTTTTTAGTCCCACGCTGATCCAGCCCGGATGCCAAAGAGGGTTGCCTCGATTTCCACGAGCAGCGGTCGGCGGCAAATGTCGGCATGCAAATAGGAGACCCGGTCCCCGGGGGCGAACAACCGGCCCGCCAGCGTCGCGGCGACCTGTGGATAGTCGGCCGCTTGGCGAAGATACACTTTGAAATGCCGCGACGACCGACCTCCGCGGTCAAGCCCGGGGCCGAGCCCGCAGGCGAGGGAAATTTCGCGCAGGTTTTCGAGCGTGCAGCCGAGCTGAGCGCCGATGTCATCGGCGGCGACGGTGGCATGGCCGAGGATCGCCGCCGTGCCGGAAATAAACACCGTGGTCTCCTCCCCGTCGGCCACCACGGTCGCCCGGGCAAAGCTCGGTGCCCGGGGCCCATGCTCCGGTGGATACCGATAGGCGGGCACCTGACGGGGATTTTCCACGTGACGCGGCGCGGCACGACACGCGGCAAACGCCACGGTGAGCGAAGGAGACTGGCAGCCGACCGCGGAGGCGGCGGGCACGCCAGCCTCGAATCCCCGCCCATGGCATTCTTCGAATGCCCGTGAGCGTCCCCGACAGAACGCCCGGTAGTTCTCCAAACCCGAACCATCCGATTCGTTGATGGCGGGTACGTAGTTCCAGATCCGCGCGAGACAGAGCCCGCGGGTCGCCCGCAAGATGTCGGTGTAGATTCGTTGGGCGCACGATTCGATCCCCGTCGTTGGCGACCGGCTCACGGCGCCGAGCACCCAGGCGCCGGTATTGAAGAGTGAAAGTCCTCCAATGCGACCCGCCGATTGCGCGGTCGCAAACAGGTTGTCGGTCATCTCCCCCGCCAACACCGGCACGCCGGCGTCGAATACGGCGGTCGCATCACCACCCAAGGCGATCTTTAGCGACGGATATTCGGACACGGCAGGAGACATGCCCCGAAACTGACCCCAAAATCGCCCGCGGGTCGCATCCCAGCCTCAACTTACCCAAGAAACCACGCAACCCGCGGGGAAATTCCCTGACTGAGATTGCCGATGCCTCGCTCGCTCCAGATGGCCCTGCTTGGAATGGCCGTGGCGACCGGCACCGGGCGCGCCCTCGATGCACCAATGCCCCCACCGTGGCAGGCCCAGGCATGGAACCTCGAATCGGGGGTACTGTGGGAGGTCGGGACCGGCACTCCGTTCCCCTATCGTTTGCTGCAGACCCAGCTTTCGTGGCGGTCGGCGGAGTTTCTCGGCCGCGAACTCGGCGACGGCTCGCGCCTCAGCCTGCGCCACCGCCTGACGCTGCTCGGCGCCGTCGTGCAGAACGCCCCTGAGGCCCACTACGTGGCTTTCTCTGGCTCGCCATCCTTGGAGTGGACGAACCGGGGAGGCACCCGCACGCTGTTTGCGGGCGCGGGCGGCGGCTTTGGGTTCATCGACTCCCGCGGGATCAAGGGCGGGCAGGGCCAGGACTTCACGCTGAACTGGTTCGCGCGCGGCGGGATGGAACAGGCCCTCTCAACGCAGGTGCGGTTGACCGCCGCCGTCATGTTTCAGCACCTGTCCAACGGCGGCCAGACCAAGCCGAACCCCGGAGTCGACGCGCTGGGTTTTATGCTGGGCGTGACGTGGAGACGTTAACCCGGAGAGCGATGAATCTTGCAAGCGGCCCATGGCTTTTGATTGCAGTCAGTTTCTGCTCCAAGGTCGCCGCGGTGGCCGTAGGCATCTCGGATCCGGCCACGGCCCTTGCGCTGTGGTTTGTGCCGGATGGGTTGATCGCGTATCACCTCTTTGTCTTTCGGGCGCGGGGCTTGGCCCACGTGCATCGCCGGTTTGCGACCGTCAAACGCGAGGTATGGCTGACCATTGACGACGGCCCGGACCCGCAGGACACCCCTCAAATTCTTGCGCTGCTCAAGTTGCACAACGCCCGCGCGACGTTTTTCGTGATCGGGGAAAAGGTCGCGGCGCACCCCGCGTTCGTACGCGACATGCTCGCCGCCGGGCATGAAGTGGCGCACCACACCCAAACCCATCCTCTCGCCTCCTTCTGGTGCGCCTCACCCCGGCGATTGGCCCGCGAGTTGGACGACGGCATGGCGACGCTGGGGGCGGCCGGGGCGCGATCGACCCGGTTCCGTCCGCCAGCGGGCGTGAAGAACCTCTGGCTGCGCCCCGCGCTGATCGCCCGCGGGCTGGTCTGCATCGGCTGGAGTGCACGAGGACGCGAGTCATGGCGGGCAGATGTGACGACGGTCGTCCGGCGCGTGACCCAGGGCTTGGCGCCGGGCGCAATCCTGCTGCTGCACGAGGGCCCGGCTGTTCCACCTGAAATCCGCGTTCACGCCATCGCCCGCACCCTCGAACGCTTGCAGCAACTCGGCTACCGCTGTGTGGTACCAACGCCGGAGCAAGTGGCGGGATCGAGACGCCCGGCTCCGACCACTCTCCCCCGCCAAACCCCGGCCACGACCGCCCCGAGCCCGGCGCCGGCCCCGACATCCAGCGCGACATGCTGGCCCGTCGCGACGGTCGAATAGGCAATTCCCAGGCACCAAAGCCAGTTGGCGGCGTGGATGAAGGGACCGGCCAGCATCTGGTCCAAGAGCCGACCGAGCCGGATGGCCGTAAACACCGCAAACGCCACATGCAGCGATGGGCACGCGTTGCCCGCGGCGTCGACCGATTTCAGGAAGGCGAAAGAAGGATGGTTTGCCCAATCGACCGGCAGCACCGGCACTGCCGTCGGCCAGAGGAAGAAAATCCCCAGCCCGATGGCGCTTAGGACGAAAGCCGCGATCCCATAGGAAGACAGTTCACACCAGCCACGCGCCAGCACCACGGCGAACGGAACGTAGATCCAAAGCGACAGGTAGAGCGGCAGGGCCCACGGTCTGAATCCGATCAGGCGGTCAACCGCCGTCAGCGGCATGACGGTCACCGGGAAGACCGGGTGGTTCAGCACCCAGAAGTACACCGCAAAAAATCCCGTGATCCCGAACGTCAACCCCACAGTTTTGATCACCCACAGGGTTCCAAGGCGCTCCGCAGATTGCCGGATCAGGCTGACTCCGGGGGCGCGCTCCCTCACAGGCATGGCGGGGGACCTTCAGTAGGCCCGCGAGAGCGTGATGGAGCCGAAATTATTGTAGCGCCCCCGCTCGGTCTTGAATTCCGGCGTGCGCCACACCTGGGTGTAAGTGAGCTGCCACCGGCCGGCGATCAGGCCGACACCGGTGCTCAGGTCCGCCACGAACGGCTGCTTGTCGACCGAACGGCTGGAGCGAAACGTATTGCCATCGAGAAAAATATCCCGGTCGATCGCCCGCCCGTCGACCGCACCGAAGATGAAAAGGCTGAAGTTGCGGTCGAGCGCGACGCGGGGATCGAGATCGTCGGTGGGCGAACCGCCGACGCTGCCGGGTCGCGCGAGTTGCACTCCAAAATCGCTGGGGAGGTTGAGCCCGAGCCGGAGTGTGCCGCCGGCATTGGCATAGGTCTGGACATTGCCGAGGCTCACGCCCGCATGGGGTACGAGGTCGACACCCAGCGTCTGGACGAGGGCGCGGGCATACAGGCGCCAACGGCGTTCGTAGGCGACATTCACCCCGATTTCATCCCGTAGTTGATAGTCCCAGCCACGCGGTCGGGCGCTGCCAATCCACTGGTGAAAGATCCGCTGCGAGTCCTCCGCCAGGCTGTGCGGGCCGACGATGCCCGCCTGGAGGGCGATGGTGTCCGAAACCGCCGGAGTCTTGCTCACGAAGGCGAGTTCCAGATAGCTCCAGCCGGCATAGGGACGGTCGGTGGGGTCGGGGTTGACCGTCGTGATATCACGCGGGGTGTAGATGTTCTGGCCGAAAGCAAAACCGAGATTCTTCTGCGCGTCGGGGCGATTGATGAAGGGAAGCAGCTCCACGCACGTCTTGCGCCAGCCCGTTTGTCCCCAATCCACGAGGTCGGCCGAAAGCCATGAGAACTTCAGCCCGTTGGTGTAGTGCTGGTCCGTGCCCGTGAAGCTGTCGTTTTCGACATACATCGTGAACACCGGCGCCGAGCGGGCGCGGGTCGTGGGGGCGATGGGGTCGACCGGTTGGGAAAAGGCGACGGGGATGGCCACCAAGGCCAACGCCGCGGCGCGGATATACACAGAACGATGATTCATGCTAATTCGAAAGGTGGCACTCACCGCGGCCAACGGTAGCCGAGGCCCGCCAGAAAGATGTCCGCGTCCCGGTTGTAGCTGCTGGTCACCCGGTCGAAGACCAGGCGCATAATCCAGTGCTCGGAGAGCCGGACGGAAAACGTCAACGAGGCCAGCGGGGCGATCGCCGCGGGATTCTTCTTTCCGGCACTCGCGGGATGTTTGTGGTCGAGGTAGACGTAGGGACCGAGGCCGGCGCCGACAGCGATCCGATCATCGAAGAAGGTGTTCACGGCCCAAAGCTGCGTGGCGACGCCATTGCGACGGATGATTTCCGGATCGCCCTCGTAGATCCCCGACGCCGTCCAGTCGAGGTGGGGGATGAGGCCGCGTCGATACTCGACGGCATAGGCCAGGGCCTGCTGGCTCAGGAAGGTGTTTACGACGCTCTGCCCCGCGAAAAGCGTGAACTCGTTCTCGGTCACGTAGCCCTTCTCGTCCGGAGCGTCGCCGAGTTTTCCCGGCGTGGGCTTCTTATCGCGGCCAAACCAGAAACCTGCGCCGATGGCGGCGGTCGTGGTTTTCATTTCCCGGGCGGGACTGATCTGGTTCACCTGGGCCCGATAGAACCAGCGGTTGGAAAGATAGCCCGTGGCCGCGAGGCTGTAGATCGGCGCCGTCCCGTGGACATTCGCCGTGTCGCCCCCCGACAGTGGCTGCGTATCGAAAAAATAGTATGCGCCGGCCCCGAGCGAAATCGCGATCTTGTTGTCGAAGAGCGGCAGCCGCCCCCACAACTGCCAGGCCGTGCCGTCACGATGGTGGCCGGTCACGTGGCCTTCGTTGATGTACGCGATGGAACCCGAGAAATTGCGATAGAAATTCTGCTGGTAGTCGACCTGCCAGGCATAACCCGATTCCCCAAGACTGGACGGCTTCATCACCCCTCCGAGGAACGTGAGCTCCTGGGCCGGCAAACGCGCGACGTGGCAAAGCAGCAGCACAGCGAACAGCTTCCATGTCCGCAAGAAGTTGGTGGTCATGGGACGGTGGTGCGGCGTGGTCCGAAGGTCACTTCCGGTCGATGCGGACATTGAACCGCTCGACGATGAGCAGCACCCCCGCGATCAGCGCAAGCACGCCGATCACCCAGATTGGCAGGGCCTGCGCGAACAGGATATTGAGGCCGAAGACGATGAGAAAGACGGCGAGGAAGATATTGGCCATGATGGCAGATTGGACAGGCCTTCTCAGAGGCGGTTCGTAAGCATCAGCACAATCAGGATGACGAGCACGAGGCCGAGGCCGCCGCTCGGATAGTAGCCCCAGCTGCGGCTGTGCGGCCACGAAGGCAGCGCACCGACCAGCATCAAAATGAGGACGACGAGAAGGATGGTTCCAAGGGTCATGAGGGTGTTCTACAGCGGTGGAGAAGGCGAACGCGCCGGCCGCCATCGCCGCGTCGCTGGACCTCCCGGAGTGGAAAGTCGGATACAAATCAGGCGGTGATAGTAGACCTGCATCGCGGTCTGCGGTATGGGGTGTAGGCCTGCCAGCCGGCACGCTGGGTGCGGTATGGGTTGGACAC
>JAPLTR010000439.1 GCA_026398065.1 Verrucomicrobiota bacterium
GTCGCCGGCGCGGGCCGCGAGCTGGCTGGCCGGGCTGCCGCTGCCGGACCGCACGGACGCGATGGTCGACGACCTCGCGCGCCAGTGGCTGCGGACCGACCCGGAGGCCGCGCGGACGTGGATGGAGCAGACGATCGCCTCGCCGGAGCGGCGGGAGCAGCTGCGGCGCGACGTCGGGCGGTAGGCCCCGCGGCGTTCCGCCGCGGGAATGACCGATGACGAATGCCCGAGGGACTCGGAGCGCGACGGGCCGCTTCCTCCAAACCTGAAGGAAGGCGGGCCGGCGGCCGCGCTTCCGGGCCTCGGCCGGCGGCGGCGTATCCGGTTCGTGATTACCCGTGCTCCCGCGCCGAGTCCTCGGGCGAGGGGGCGGACTGGTCGGGGGCGATGCCGGCCTGGGCCAGCTCGCCGCGGAGGCCGGGGAGGTAGCGGGCCGCCAGCTCCTCCAGGCGGAACGTGAACTCGGTGAGCCCGTCGCCCTCGTGCAGGAAGGAGAGGAGGTCGGCGAGTTCGCCGACGTCCTCGTCGAGGAAGTGCTCCTCGAGGACGGACTGGCGGCCGTCGTGGGCGAGGAGGACGGGCCAGTGGCGGTCGAGGGAGGGATCGGCGAGCTGGAGGGTGACGGCGCCCTGGAGCCGGGCGCGGGCGATGCGGGCGGCCCAGTCGGCCAGCCGCTGGTAGGCGAAGGCGAGGTTGGCGAGGCGGGCCTGCCGGAGCAGGGTGTCGCGCTGATGGAGGAGATGGTGGAATTTCATGGCGGGTGCTTCCTGTTTTTTGCCCGGAGGCCGTGGACGGCCCGCCCCGAAATTCGCACTGGCACTCGGTCGCTGCGGTTGGTTTCGGGCGGGGATCGGTCCTGGCCTGCGGGCGGTGATGGTTGCGGAGGGGAGCTGTCCCACGGATGGATCGTGATCGGGGCGTCGGTGGCCGGCGCGGCCCATGCCTCCGGCCCTGCGGTCTAAACCCAAACTCCGGCGCTGTCCTGACGTTGGCCTGAACTGCTAACTCGTAGTAGTCTAGTCGCTGACGTGGTCTCGGACGTTCTGTCGCTGCCTGACTCAAATCACGATCTCAACCGTGCATCTGACCTGACATCGAACAGCATCACTCATCGGCACTTTTTTCCGGTTCGCAAGCGGCATTTTCAAAAAAGGTGACCTTCGCCCGCGGCGCGGCCGCAGGGCGCCCCCTGGGCGTATCGAAGATTCCATGACGCAAAAAACCCCCGGTGGTGAAACCGGGGGCCGGGGAGCGGCGCGCGGGCGCCTGGGCGGACCGCGCGCGATCCTGAAACGGAGCCTTAGCGGCGCGCGCCGGTGCGGCGCAGGCGGGCGGCGACGAGCAGGGTGCCGAGACCCAGCGCGGAGAGCAGGCCGGTCGAGGCGGCGTCGGGCACGCTGCTGGGGGTGCCGACGTTGACGTTGATCGCGCTGCGGGCGAGTTCGGTGCCGGCCGTGTCGCTCAGGATGAGGGCGAAGCTGTACTCACCGGTGGCGCTGGGATTGAAGCCGCCGCCGAGGAAGCCCATGCCGAGATTCCAGGAGTCCTGGGTCAATGCGCCGGCGGAGAAGGTGCCGGCCGGGGCGCCGAGGAGCGAGGACTGGTCGGTGCCTACGCCGGGATTCAGGTCCCAGAGCAGCTGGAGCTTGTAGTCGGTGGCCGTGTCATTCTTGGCGTAGAAGTCGAAATTCCAGAGCCCATAGCCGGGCAGGGACACGCTGTAGGCGCCCGGGGTCGCGGAGAAGGTGCCCGCGCCGTCGCTGGTCACGACCGGACTGCCGAAACGCTGTGTCGCGGTGAGGCCGAGGGTGACTCCGCTGTAGGTGGTGATGGCCACGGCGGTGTTCGGGATGCCGGTGCCGCCGAAGGTGGCGCCGGTGAGGGTGCCGAAGGTCGTGTAGGTCGGGGTGATCGGGGCGGCGAGGGCCGCGGTGCCGGAAAGCAGACCGGCGACGGCGAGGGCAGTGAGGGCTTGCTTGAGTGAGGAGAGACCGGGGGTTTTCATGGAGGTTTGGTAGCAGTCGGGCGTTGTGAAGGAGCCGCGTTCGGTAGTGTTCTGCATAGGAGGGGCCATCCGTGCCGAAGCGAAGTTTTGTCGTTTGTAAGCGTGCTATTATATAACGACTTGGAGTGCTAAGAAATTTGGTGGGTCCGCGAGGGCCGGGCCGCGGTTGGCTCATGGGTGTAAGCGGCGTCGACAAATTTCCGCGCAAGTTCGCGGTAGTGAGGGGGTTTGCCTGCGTTCGGGGGATCTGGGCTGTGTCTTAAGTCTATGACGTGAAACAGATAGCAGTATCGGGGGTTTTAGACCGAGCAGCGTGGGGCGGGTGTCGATAGGCTTTACATAAGTAGTTGATGTAGAGTTAGCCTATAGCGTGTACGTAGTGAGCAAATCTTCTGGGGGATGGGTGCAGGCCGGGGACAAGCGGAGAAGTGCGAGGGCAGGGGGCCAGTTGCGCCGGGTTCCGGCGGGGTCCGAAGGGCAAAAACGAAAAACGCGCCGCTGGGGGCGGCGCGTGGGCAAAAGGACCGGGGGGACGCGCGGGCGCGCGTCAGGTCTGACTTATTTCTTCTTCTCGGCGGCGGCCCGGGCGGCCTCCTCCTTCTCGATCTTGGCGGCCTCTTCGTCGCTCACGAGCATGTAGACGTGGGCGGTCTCGATCACGAGGGTGTAGTTGCAGTCGAGCGAGAAGCCATAGGCCTTGACCATCTTCTGGTTGTTCTCGTTCAGGTTATTCATCAGCTCGTCGAGTTTGGTCTTGAGTTCGTTTTTCTTGATCGGGTTCGTCTCCTTCTCGACGCTGGCGTTCAGTTCGATGGCGGCCTGACGCTGCGCCTGGAGCAACTGGACGTTGGCCTGGAATTCGCGGTTGGCCTCGACGTTTTTGAGCGTGGAGACGCGGACGAGCTTCTGCTGCTTTTCGGCGGGCGCGGGAGCGGCCGGAGCGGCTTTCTTGGTGTCGGCGGCGACGGCGCTGCCAACAAACAGAGCGGCGCTGAGGCCGAGGAGGGCGAGGGTGGATTTCTTCATGATAGAGGAGGGAGTTGAGTTGAGGCGTGGAAGGGAGGGCCCGATCGGGTCTCCGCTCAGGAAACCCGGTAGCAGGAGACTTTCTGTGCCCGCTGGCTAGCCCATTTTTCAAGGGCCGGCACCGGTGAACACCCCTAGACGCAGCTCCCATGACCACCGGGCCGGGAGGGGGTTCCACCGAACACCGGCGCCGGAGGATCGGGGCGCGCGGCGGGAACCGGGGGGCGGCGGCCGCAAATTTCTCTCGTCACGGTGGCAGCCCGGTTGAGGATTTGGGGATGCTGATGCACCACGCGGCGGGAATTCGGGGATCGGTGAGCCAGGGGATTCGTCTCGTTCTCCTTGTCGGGGGGATCTTTTTCGGCGGGCTGCTGCCCGCGGCGGAACCGGGTGCGGGCGGCACGGTGACGTTTGTGTTCACGTCGGATGTCCATTTTGGGCTGACCCGAGGGAAGTTTCGCGGGGCGGCCAATGTCGAGTCCCGGGTGGTCGGGGCGGCGCTGGTCGAGGCGGTCAACGGGCTGCCGGCGGCGGTGCTGCCGGACGACGGCGGGCTGCGCGCGGGCCGGGCGGTGGGGCCGGTGGACTTCGTGACGATCACCGGCGATCTCACGAACCGCCAGGAGCGCCTGCCGCTGAAGATCCAGAGTGCGGCGACTTCGTGGGCGCAGTTTGAGCCGGTGTTTTTCGGCGGTCTCACGGTGAAAAACGCAGCCGGCCGGCCGGCTCCGCTCCTTCTGGTGCCCGGCAACCACGATGTGTCCAACGCCATCGGACACCCGAACGGTCTCCTGCCCGCCACGGACGCGACGACCCTGGCGCAGGTTTACAACCGCATGCTCCAGCCCGCGACGCCGCGCACCAAGGACACCTACCGGTTCGCCACCGACCAGATCATCTACGCGCGCGACTTTGGCGGGGCGCACTGCATCTTTCTCACGATCTGGCCCGACCGCCGCGCCCGCGCGTGGATCGAGGAGGACCTGAAAAAAGTGCCGGCGACGACGCCGGTGTTCCTGTTCGCGCACGATCCGCCGAAGGGCGAGGCCCGGCACTTCACCAACCCGAACGGGACCCACGACGTCAACGTCAGGGACAAGTTCGAGAACGTCCTCGCCGAGGTGTATCCGGACGGGAATGACGGCAAGGACGGCACGGACAAGGCGCAGCGCGCGCTCGGGGCCTTCCTCAGGGCGCACCGCAACGTCGTCGGGTATTTTCACGGCCACTCCAACTGGAACGAATTCTACACGTGGAAGAGCCCGGACAAGGACCTCGAGCTGGCGACCTTTCGCGCGGACTCGCCGATGAAGGGCCGGGAGTCGGGCAAGGACGAGACGAAGCTTTCGTTCCAGGTGGTCGTGTACGATGTCGCGGCGAAAAGGCTGACGTCGCGCGAGTGTCTCTGGAACCCGACGGCCGGCGCCCGTCCCGGCGTGGTGGCCTGGGGCGAGTCGGTCACGGTGAGCATCGCACCGCGCTAGCGTGGTACGGCGTGCAGGCGCCGGCCGGTGCCGGGATGTAACGCCGCGGGGCAGGGGGCGTCTTTGCGTTCATGAAACTGATCATTCTGACGAGCAAGTGGTCGCGGCGGGCGGGGTTGGCGCTGGGGCTCGCCGCCGGCGGCCTGCTCGGGGGCGCCGAGACGGCGAAGCCGGTGCCGCTGATGTGCGAGCCCGGTGAGGCGCTGGTGAAGGATTCGTTTGCGGCGTCGCTGCCGAAGACCTGGCGCGCGGGGAAGGGCACGTGGGTGTGCGAGGGCGGGGTGCTGCGCGGGACGGAAGTGAAGGCCGATGCCCACCAGGCGGTGATCCGGCGGCCCCTCGCGTTCACCAATGCGGTGGTCACCTTTTCCTTCCGCCTCGGGACGTCGCGGCAGATCAGCCTCTCGGTCAACGACGAGAAGGAGCATGTGTGCCGGGTGATCATCAACCCGAAGGGCTTCGTCGTCCAAAAGGACGATCACGACCACGACGGTCCGGACAAGGCGGTGGTCTTTGCGCGGGTGCCGGCGACGCTGGCGGCGGGCGAGTGGCATACGGCGGTGGTCGAGATCAACGGGGCCGAGTTGGTTGCCCAGGTCGACGGGACGGCGAAGGCCGGCTTCGGGGCCCATGAATTGCTCAACCGGCCCAAGGCCAATCTCGGCTTCACCGCGGCGGGCGGCACGGCGGAGTTTCGCGACATCAGCATTGTTGCCGCGAAACCGCGCACCGACTGGGCGGCGACGAAACAGCGGCTCACGGCGAAGTAAGCGCGGCCGGCCGGTCGGCGAGGAAACCGATTCTGCCACTCGGGAGTTGAGGCCGGGGACGGCGTTTACTTTCGTGGAGGGCCGATGCTTTCCGTGGCTTTGCTCACCCTCCTGCTGCTCGCCGGCCTCGTGGCCGGTTACCGTTACTTGATGCGGCCCGGGTTCGTCGGGGCGTTTTTCGGCCTCGGGATCGGGCTGATGCTCCTCAATGCCGGGCGGCTCGACCTCCAGGCGTTCACGTGGGTGAAGGTGATCACACTGGGGGTCTCGATGGGGGTGGTCCTCTGGTATCCGCGGTTAGGCGACGTGGCGCGCCCACGGCTCGCCCGGGCGGCGGTGGCGATCCTCGCGCTCAACATCCTCGAGGCCGTGGTGGCCGATGCGGTGGGGGGGCAGTGGGTGAACGCCCTGGTGGGCCTGTCGATGATCGCCACGGTGGGCGGGCCGGCGCGTGTCGCGGTGGGGAGCGTGGGCGGGCGCCCGGCCATGGACTACGATCTGCCGTGGAGCTGGATTCTCACCTACACGGCCTGGAATATCGCGGTGGTCTGCGCGCACTATCCGCTGCGCTGCCTCGATCACGTGGCGGTGCTGTCGGCGCCGATCCTCGCCGCGCTGGTCTGGCGCGACCGCCGACGCTGGCTGGAGGCGCGGGCCTTCACGCTGGGGATCTACGCGGTGGGCATTGTGCTGGTGCTCGACCTGGCCGGCTGGCCCTGGATTCCGCCGGGACCGTCGCCCGTGGGGATCATGCCGGGGCTCAACGCGCTGGCCGTCGCGCTCGCGGAGTGGAATGGCTGGGGCTCGCGGTGCGGCCGCGGATGCGGTAGGTGCTCTTTTCGTTGGTGGAGATCCAGGTGCGGTCGGCCTGGCGGAAGTGGTTGTCCTTATCGACCTGATAGTAGATCTGCGCGTCCTTGGTCTCGAGGATGTTCAGGATCTCGTTGTTGTGATAGTTGTGCTCGTCGAGGTCGGTGCGGCAGCGCTGGCCCATCTCCGAGTACAGCTCGTTGAGATCGATCAGGAGGCGGTCGACCTTGGCGTCGAGGGGAACGGCGTTGAGTCCGATGCGTTTCGCCTGCGGGAGGACGATCGGATAGCTGTGCGCGGGATAGCTCGAGTTGAGCTGCTCGCTGATCTTCGCGCGCTTCCGGGCGTCGGGCATGTGATAGCGGAGGATCTCTTCGCAGAGCATGCGTGACAGCGAGCCGGCGCGATCGACGGCGGCGACCACGACGGGGTGGATGTATTTGTAAACGGTCTCGTAGGGATTGCCCCCGGAGCGCTTGGACTCCTGGTGCCAGAGCTTCAGGACGCGCTCGAGCTCGTTGGTGCCGATCCGCACGAGGTCGTTGTCCTTGTCGACCGGGCTGAGGTCGTGGGTGATGAAGGTGTCGACCGCGGTCAGAAACGCGAGGGGCCCCATGTGGATCTCGTCGGCGCCGAGGGCGAGCATCGTGGCGGCGGATTCGCAGTTGAGCGGGATGAGGGCGTGGAGCCGGTCGCAATGCTGCCGGAGGAGGTGGACCATGCGGAGGCTGGCGCGGCCGGTGCCCCCGTCGGACTTGATGAAGACGTAGAGATTCCTGCTCTTGGTCTGGGTGTGCAGCAGCTGGTCCAGCGCGAGCACGTCGTTGTGGCAGACGGAACCGTTGGTGGAGTTCCAGTAGGTGAGCAGACGGCCGTCGATGTGGCGCTCGATCTCCCGGATGAGCTCCTGGGTCTTGTCGAACAACACCGGCGGCGTTTTGTATTTCTTCGATTTCATGAACGATGGGCGGAAGGGACGGAAGGGGTGAAAGCCGGACCAATCCAGTAACCGCCCGGCGGGTTGTCGAGAATCATGAAGGTCATGGCGGGGGAGGGATGGCGGACAGCCCGAGCCGGGGGCGCAGGCCGCGCTTGAATTTCCGCGCGGGACCGTTTCGCTCCTCTCCCCGATGGCCAATCATCCCACGACTGAAGGCGCGCGCGAACACACCTATGATGCGATTGTCATCGGTTCCGGGATCAGCGGCGGCTGGGCCGCGAAGGAGCTGTGCGAAAAGGGCCTGCGCACCCTCGTGCTGGAGCGCGGGCGCGAGGTGAAGCACCTCGAGGACTATCCGACGGCGCTGAAGAATCCGTGGGATTTTCCGCACCGGCTGAAGCAGCCGCAGGCCGTCCTCGCGGAAAATCCGATCGTGAAGAAGTGTTACGCCTTCGACGAGGCGACGGAGCACTTTTTTGTGAAAGACCAGGAGCATCCCTACGTTCAGGAAAAACCGTACGACTGGATCCGCGGCTACCAGGTCGGCGGCAAGTCGCTCATCTGGGCGCGGCAGACGCAGCGGTGGAGCAAATTCGATTTCGAGGGCGCGAACCGCGACGGCATCGCCGACTGGCCGATCGGGTATGAGGACCTCGCGCCGTGGTACTCGCATGTGGAGAAGTTTGCCGGCATCAGCGGCAACTACGACGGCCTCGAGACGCTGCCCGACGGCGAGTTTCTCCCCGCGTGGGAGATGAACGACGTCGAGCGCCACGCGCAGAAGGCAATCATGGGGGCCTTCGCCGGCCGCCATGTGATCCAGGGGCGCTGCGCGCACCTCACGATGCCGAAGGCGCACCACAACGCGCTCGGGCGCGGCCAGTGCCAGGCGCGCAACCTGTGCTACCGGGGGTGTCCCTTCGGCGCGTATTTTTCCTCGAATTCCGCGACGCTGCCGGCGGCCGCGGCCACGGGGAAACTGACGGTGCGCCCGCACTCGGTGGTCGAGTCGATCCTCCATGACGACGCGACCGGCAGGGCGCGCGGCGTGCGCATCGTCGATGCGCAGACGAAGCAGACGACGGAGTATTTCGCGCGGATCGTCTTCATGAACGCGGCGTGCCTGAACACGAACCTGATTTTGCTCAACTCGAAGTCGGCGCGGTTCCCGGCGGGGCTGGGCAACGACAGCGGACTGCTCGGGCAGTATGTGGCGTTTCACAATTATCGCGGGAGCCTGCACGCGGCCATCGAGGGCTTTGAGGATTCGTACTACTCGGGGCGGCGGCCGACGCAGCTCATGATGCCGAATTTCCGCAACGTGCGGAAACAGGAGACGGATTTCCAGCGCGGCTACATGGTGTTTTTCGGCGCGGCCCGCTCGGGCTGGCAGCAGGGCAACGGTGCCAAGGGCGTGGGCGCGGACTTCAAGGACCGCATCACGCGGCCCGGCCCGTGGGGTATCTCGATGATGATGCAGGGCGAGACGGTGCCGCGGAAGGAAAACCACGTGCGTCTTTCAACGGAGAAGAAGGATGCGTGGGGCGTACCGCAGCTCGTCACCGCGATCGGCTACCACGAGAACGACGAGAAGGTGATGAAGGATTTTCACGCGCGCGGGGAGGAGATGCTCGCCGCCGTGGGCGCGAAACGGATCACGAAGAGCGACAGCAAACAAAACCCCGGCCTCGACATCCATGAGATGGGCGGGGTGCGAATGGGCCGGGACCCGAAGACCTCGCTCCTCAACCGGTGGAACCAACTGCACGCCTGCCCGAACGTGTTTGTGACGGACGGCGCGGCGATGGCCTCGACGGGCACGCAAAACCCCTCGCTCACCTTCATGGCGCTGACGGCGCGCGCGGCGAACCACGCCGTCGAGGAAATGAAGAAAGGCAATCTATGACGCCCCGCATGAACCGCCGCGAAGCGATCCGCCAGTCCGCGCTCTGGGCGGGAGTCGCCGCGCTCTGGGCGAGCCTGCCCGCCCGCACCTGGGCGGCGCTCGAGCGTCCGCCCGGCTGGAGCGACGCCGAGGAATCCCTGCTGACGCTGATCGGCGACACCATCATCCCGACGACGGCGACGTCGCCCGGAGCGGGCGCGGTCGGCATCGGGCGCTTTATCCTCGTGCAGGCGACCGACTGCTATGCGGCGACGGCGGCGGCGCCCGAGACGGTTCGCCGCGGGTTGAAGGAGATCGAGGAAGCGAGCCGGAAGGCGCATGCGAAGGGGTTGGCCGACCTGAGCGTGGCCCAGCGCGAGAAAGTGCTGACGGACTACGAGGGGCGCCCGGCGAGCGTAATAGCCGGGGCGGGAGGCGGGCACCCGTTTCGCCTCATCAAGGAACTTACGCTGCTCGGCTATTTCACCTCGGAGCCGGGCGCGACGCAGGCGCTGCGCTACCTGCCGGTGCCGGGCGGGTACAAGGGCTCGCTGAAGCTGGGGAAGGACGAGCGGAGCTGGGCGCTGTGAGGCCGGGCGCCCTTGTGGCCATCGAAAACCAAACCGGCGGAGCTCGGAGGAGATCGCCGCCTCCCTATTCGCCTGCCGCGATCGCCCGCACCACCTCCTGCGCCGCGACGAGGCCGAAGGCCCCCGTCACAAACACCGCGGTCCCAAATCCGCTCTCGCAGTCGAGCGTGAGATTGCTGCCGGGCTCGCGCTCCGCCGCGCAGGTGCCGTCCGCCCACGGGTAGAGCGGCAGCTCTGCGGACCACACGCCGCGGATGCCCCAGTGCATTTTTCCCCGCTGTTCTCCGGCGGGGAACCCGTGGTCGCGTCGCAACTTCTTCCGCACCTGCCGCAGCAGTTCGTCCGCTGCGGCGTCGCCCAGGTCACCGGTTCGGATCTGCGTCGCATCGCGTTTGCCGCCCGCACCGCCGACCGTCAGTACCGGGTAGCCCCGCGCGTGCGCCTCGGCGATCAGCAGCGCCTTGTTCGACATCTTGTCGGTCGCATCGACGACATACGAAAACTTCTCCGCCAGCAGGCGCGCCGCCGAGGCCGCGGTGAAAAACTCCTCCACCGTCGTCACTTGGCACGCCGGGTTGATCAGCCGCACCCGCTCCGCGAGGGCCGACACCTTGGTCCGGCCGACATTGCCGTCGAGTGCGGGCAACTGCCGGTTCACATTCGTCACGCACACGTCGTCGAGGTCGATCAGCGTGAGGGCGCCGATGCCGCTGCGCGCGAGGCCCTCGACGGTCCACGAGCCCACGCCGCCCACCCCGACGACGCACACGTGCGCCGCGCGTAGGCGCGCGAGCCCGTCCCGGCCCACGAGCCGTCCGACGCCACCAAACCGATCGAGATAGTCGTCACTCATCTGAGCGGCGGTCTATGACCGCCGCCCCCGGGTCACGTCAAACCTCCATCGCGCCGGGCCGGCCGGCTCACTTCGCCTCGGCCAGGCGCTTGAATTCGCCCTCGAGTTGGTTCGCCGGCTGGTTGTTGCGGACGAACATCCCCTTCTTGTCGAAGAGCACGATCGCCGGCGCCTTGGTCACGTTGAGTTTGCCGATCCACTCGGTCTTCGCCTCCTGGCCGTCATAGTGCACGGGCCAGTTGATCTTCTGCTCCTTGATGAATTTCGTCACCTTCTCGCGGTCGGCCTCCTTGTCGAGCGCAACGCCGATGACCTCGACGTTCTTCTTGAAGAACGAGTGCGCCTGTTTCACCTGGTCCAGCATCGTTTTCGTGCCCTCGCTGCTGCCGCTCCAGAACACCAGAGCCACGACCTTGCCCCGCAGCGCCGCGACATCGACCGCCTTGCCGTCCAGCGCCGTGAACTTCAGCTCGTAGGGCGCTTTCCTTACCTCGACGATGTTCATCTCGGTGCGCGCCATCGCGGCCACGCTCTTCTCGGCGTGCGTGAGCAGCTTTTTCAGGTGGGCCTCGCCCGCGGCCGGGCTGACACCGCGCGTGAGAATCTCAACGTAGGATTTCTCGCGGTCGGAAAGAAACCGGCCCGACCCCGGAGTGGTCGTGAGGGCATCGAGCTTTTCGCGCAACCCGTTCACGGCGTCGCGTGAAGGCGCCTCGCGGGTCTCGAAATCGATCGCCGCGGCCTCCAGCGCCGCCAGGGCCGCCTTGCCGTCGTCGGTCACGCCCGCCTTGTAGCGCGCGTTCACGACCTCAAACTTGAGCTGCGTCACATAGGCCGACCGGTAGGCCGCCAGCTTCTTGTCGCGGATCGAATCGCCGAAATACGCCACGTCCCGGATCACGCCGTTGGCCTTGCCGCTGGTCGGGTACTTGGTGAGGAAATCGATGCCCGAATCGATCACCTGTTTGAAGCGTTCCTGCGACAGCTTCGCGTCCTTGTCGTTGTAGATCTTGTAAAATGCATCGCTGGCCACATCCGCCGGTGACTTCGCCGGGGCCTTGTTTCCGGGAGCCTGTGCGGGCACACCAACGACCACCGAAAGGGAAACGAGCAGAGCCAAACCGAGGTGTTTGATTTTCATAGGGGGAGGGTAGAACTATCTGAGGAAACAACCTTAGATTAGCCTGGCAAGGAAGGTCGGCAAGCGGCAATCCCCGCGCGCGGAAACTATTTCGCGGAAGGATCTGCTGTATCAGGTCAATTGTTTCGCCGAACGGGTCCTTTTCTGCGAAATTCCGGCGCACTCCACCCCATGAAATTGCCCGCGCTCCCAACCCTGCTCTGCTTCGCGGCCGCGCTGTTCCCCACTCCCGTTGTGGCTCAGACGACTCCGACCTCTGCGCCCGCCCCCTCCGCTGCCACCTCACCGGCAGTGGAAGCCGGCTTTGTCTCCATCTTCGACGGACGGACGCTGAAGGACTGGGACGGGGACCCGAACTACTGGCGCGTGGAAAATGGCTCGCTGGTGGGCGAGATCACGCCCGCGACCATCGTGAAGCGAAACACCTTCATCATCTGGCGCGGCGGCGCGCCCGGGGACTTCGAGCTGAAGCTCGCCTATCGCATCTCCGCCCAGGGCAACAGCGGCGTCAACTATCGCAGCATCCAACTCACGGACGCCCCGTTCTCCCTCGCCGGCTATCAGGCCGACATCGACGGCCAGTCCCGCAACAAGCCCCCGCTCCGCCACACCGGCCAGAACTACGAGGAGCGCGGGCGCACCTTCCTCGCCCGCCGTGGGGAGCTCGTGCGCGTCGATGCCACCGCCAAGCCCACCGTCGTCGCCTCGCTTGGCGACCCCAAGGCGCTCGAAGCCTTGATCAAGAGCGACGATTGGAACGAGGTGCACATTATCGCCCGCGGCTCCACCCTCACGCATATCTTCAACGGCCAGGTGATGAGCGTCGTCCACGACGACGACGGGGCGAACCGGCGGGCCGACGGCCTCATCGGGGTGCAGGTGCACGTCGGACCGCCCATGAAAGTCGAGTTCCGCAACTTACGGTTAAAGAAGCTGTAGGGCCGCGAGACGGCCTCGCCCGGTTTTAACGTGTCTCGACGCGGCGCCCGTGATCGGCGTTAATGCGAGGACGTGATCGATCACTCCAAAGACCAGCTCGAATCCTTTAATCCGAAAGCACCCGATTACCGCCGCAAGCTCTGGGTGCGCGTGGTCACGCCGGACAATGTTTGGGTGCACGTCTATTGGGGGCGCGTCGCCTGCGTTGTCGCGCTGCTCGCCTTGACCGGGTGGCTCGCTTCCGCCGCCGGCGTCTGGGCCTTCGTCCGGTTTCAACGCGGTTACACCGCGGTCAGCTACCTCGACCTTCTGTTCTATCCGCTCCGCCGGGAGCACTACCGGACCGGCTTGGGACATCACTATATCAAGACCGGCCGGGCGGCGCTGGAAGGCCAGGACTACCGCAAGGCCTATTCCCTCCTGCAGGCCGGCCTCATTCGCGTCCCCGATGATGTCGAGGGCCGTCAGCTCCTCGCTTACATGCAGGTGCGGCTCGGTCGCACCGACCTGGCGCTCAGCACCCTGTCTGACGGGGCCGAGCTCAAGGGCGCCGATCTCGGTTACCTGAAGCTGCTGTTCACCCTGATGCTGGAAAAGCAGGAGGACGAACGGCTGCTCGCCCTCGCGGGCAAATTGCTCCCGGCCGCGCCGGACGCCGTCCTCACGCACCAGTTCATCGCGCTGCAGGCCGCCACCGCGCATTTCGAACGGGGCCGCTATGATGCCGCCGAGCGTCTCGTCGCCGACTGGGGGCTGAAAAAATCCCTAGAGGGTTCCATCTTGCTCGCCAGATGCGACTGGGAACGCGGGTACCCGGACCTCGCCATGGTCCGCCTGGAGGGCGAAATCGCGCGCTTTCCCAAGCGCGAGGAGCTGTACATCGCCCTCATCCGCTACCACCGCGAGCTTGGTCACGCGGCCGAGGCCCGGCGCTACGCGCTCCTCCGCCACTTCAACGATCCCGCCAGCCCCGCCGCCCGGATCGACGTCCTCCGCACGTATCGCGACACCAACGACACCCTCGCCGAGCATCGCGAGCTGACCACGTTCTTCGCGGATTTCTCCGGGGATCCGCGGGCCCTGCTCGCGCTCGCCGGGTTCGCCATCGACACCGGCCAGCCCGATCTGGCGACCCAGATCATCTCGGTGGCCCGGGCCCGCAACTTCCCGCTCGCCCCGCTCAACGTCGCCCGCGTCCAGGCCCTCTTCGCCGCACAAATGTATCAGCCCTGCTATGACGAATCCCTCACCGCCGTGCGCGACGAGACCGGGGAGAACGCCGTGTTCGTGCCGGCGCTGACGGTCTTCCGCTGCCTTGCGCTCTATGGGCTGCGGGACAAGGCCGGCGCCGAACTCACGCTCAACGCCTTCCTCGGGCATGCCAGCCTTCGCGCCAGCGAGGCGCTGTTCCTCGCCCGGCAGCTCCGCCTGCGCGGCGCCACCGCCCCGGCCCGCGCCGTCCTCGACCGCGCGGTGGTGGTCGACCCCCTCAACCAGGCCGCGCTCACCGAGCTCGTCCGCCTCGACGCCGAAACCGGCAATCTCGGAAAGCTCGCCGAGAACCTCCCGAAGCTCCTCCAGATGCGCAAACCTTCACGCGCCGCGCTGGAGGAGGTTCTCCTCCGGCTGGACCGGCCCGCCCAGGCCGCTCTGCGCGACCAGATCCGGGACGCCCTGACCCGCGCCACCGCCACGCCCGCGCCGTAGCAAACCACCGCCGGGCGCCGGCGGTCCGGCCGCGGCCTATGCCTCGATGCCGAAGACCGCCTTCACGTAGTTGTCCACGCTGAAGGGTTGCAGGTCCTCCGCCTTTTCCCCAAGGCCAAGGAAATAGATCGGAATCTTGAGCTGCCGGTAGATCCCCACGAGCGCCCCGCCGCGGCTCGTGCCGTCAAGTTTCGTCACCACCAGCCCGGTCAGCCCGAAGCTCTGGTGAAACACCCGCGCCTGCTCGATGGAGTTGCTGCCGAGCGAGCCATCGACCACGAGCCAGCGGTGGTGCGGCGCCGTCGGATCGTTCTTCTGGAGCACGCGGCGGATCTTCGCCAGCTCCTCC
>JAPLTR010000415.1 GCA_026398065.1 Verrucomicrobiota bacterium
ACGGCGCTGCTGATCGTGGGGCTGTGCGCGGCCAAGGATGCGCTGGGCGCGGCGGTGCCGCCCGGCCTGAAGAAGCCGCTCGACGTGCTGGAGACGATCGAGAACAAGGCGACCGGCCTCGTGGCGGCGGGCGCGGTGGTGCCGTTCACGATGGACACCCTCTCCAAGATGCTGATCGGTGGAAAGACCGCGGCTGCCGGCGTCGCACTGGCGCCCGACGGGCTGGCGATGATCCAGGTGGGCGCCATCGACTTGTCCTCGTTCCTCAGCCTGCTGACCGTGCCGTTCGGGATCGCGATGTTTGCGGTCGTGTGGATGGCGTCGCACGCGATCAACGTGCTGATTCTGCTCAGTCCGTGGGGGGCGATCGATGCCGTCCTCAAGGTCGCGCGCACGGGCCTGCTTGGCCTCCTGACCCTGAGCGCGACGATCAACCCGTGGATCGGCGCGGCGCTCTCGCTCGTCGTGATTTTGGTGGCGTGGCTGGTGTCGGGCTGGGCGTTCCGCCTCACGATCTTCGGCTCGGTGTTCTGCTGGGATTTCTTCACGAGGCGCAGCGGGCGATTCGCTCCGGCGGAGAATGACAACCGGATGTTTGCCGGCGGCGGACTCCCCGGCGTGCCCGTGCGGACCTACGGCCGGCTGGTCCAGCGCACCGAAGGCGGGCTGGAGTTTTTCTACCGTCCCTGGCTCTGGCTGCCGGAGCGCAAGGCCGTGGTCCCCGTGGCCAAGGCCCAGCTGGCCATCGGGCGCGGACTGTTTTTCTCGACGGTGACCGTGGATGGGACCGGGACGCTGTTCCTGCTGCCACCACGCTATCGCGGCCATGAGGAGGTGCTGGTGCGCGCCTACCAGCTCGGCGGTGGCGTGCGCGAGGCGGGCCTGCGGAAGGCCTGGAGCGTCCTGCGCGAACTCTTTGGCGGCGGGGCGGCGAGGACGCAGGTCGTTTGAGCGCCCTGCGGACCGGGGCGCGCTGGCTGCTCGCGGGCTTTTTCATCGCTGCCGGAGCGAACCATTTTCGCACGCCTGGAATTTACCTCGGCATGATGCCCTCGTGGCTGCCGTGGCCCGAGGCGATGAACGCGGTCAGCGGCGCGGCGGAGATCCTGGGTGGCATCGGGTTGCTCGTGCCGTGGGTGTGGGCGCGGCGCCTCGCCGGCTGGGGGCTGCTGGCGCTGCTCGTGGCGGTGTTCCCGGCCAATGTGCATGTCGCGCTGCAGGGTAAAATGCCCGGCACGGATTTCTCGCCGGTGGTGCTGTGGTGGCGCCTGCCCTTTCAGGCCGTGTTCATGGGGTGGGTCTGGTGGGTGGCTCTGGGCGGCAAACGGGCGCGTTGAAGCGACTGGCGGCTTGCGCCGCTGAAGGCTGCGGAGTGATGCTCCCCGCATGAAACCCCTGTCTCCTCGCCCCGGGAGGATGTGTGTCCTTTTGCTCGCCTTGGTCGCCGCGATCTTCGTACCCGCCTCGGCAGCCGGCGCCGAGTCCACCGCCGAGCGCCGCCTGCTCTATGTCGCGGTGCCTGGCATCCGCGATTATCTCGAATACGGTGGGCATGGCGTGCTGGTGTTCGACCTGGACCGCGGGCATGCGCTCGTGCGCCGCATCCCGGCGCAGGGACTGAGCGCCGAGGGAAAACCGCTCAACGTCAAAGGCATCGTTGCAAGCGCCGTCACGCGGCGGCTGTATGTGAGCACGCTGCAGTTTGTCACGTGCTTCGACTTGATGACGGACAAGATCCTCTGGGAAAAATCCTACGAGGGCGGCTGCGACCGCATGGCTTTGTCGCCCGACGGGAAGACCATGTACCTCCCGTCGCTGGAAAAGGACCACTGGCACGTCCTCGATGCCCTCACGGGCGACGTTCTCACGAAGGTGGTCCCGAAGTCCGGCGCGCACAACACGCTCTACGGCCCCGACGGGGCGCATGCCTACCTCGCGGGCCTGAAGTCGCCGCTGCTGCGCGTGACCGACACGGCGACGCACACGATCAGCCGCGAGGTGGGGCCGTTCGGTTCGGCGATCCGGCCGTTTACGATCAACGGGCGGCAAACCTTGTGTTTCGTCAATGTGAACGCCCTGCTGGGTTTCGAGGTGGGTGACCTGACGACCGGGAGGATGTTGCATCGCGTGGAGGTGCAGGGCTTCGTGCCGGGCGTGCCGAAGCGCCACGGCTGCCCCAGCCATGGCATCGGCCTCACGCCGGACGAAAAGGAACTGTGGCTCTGCGACGCGGTGAACCAGCGCATGCACATCTTCGATGCGACTGTGATGCCGCCGAAGCAGATCACGAGTGTCGCCGTGCGCGACCAGCCGGGCTGGATCACCTTCAGCCTCGACGGCAAGCTCGCCTATCCCTCGACGGGTGAAGTCATCGACGTGGCGTCGCGGAAAATCGTCGCGACGCTCGCGGACGAAAAGGGCGGGCCCGTCTACAGCGAGAAGCTGCTTGAGATCGATTTTGCGGGCGGTGTACCGGTGCGCGCCGGGGACCAGTTTGGCATCGGCCGCGTGACAAAATAGCGGCGCGCCGGGACCCGCCGTCCTAGCCGACGAGCGCACGCAGGCCGCGGGCGAGGCGACCGAGGCCCTCGATGGCGGTGTCCTGCGCGAGCGCACCGTAGGCGACACGCAGGGGGCAGCCGTGGGTGACGCCGAACGCGTCGCCCGGGATAACGGCGACGCGGTGTTCCCGGACGAGCCGTTCCACCAGTTCCAAGGGCGGACGGTCCGAGCGCACGCGGAGGAAAAAATAGAGCGCGCCATCGGCGGGCGGGATTTCACAGAGGCCGTCGGCGGCGAGGGGGGCGAGCTCGCGCTGCACGAGGGCGCGGACGGCGGCGATCCCGCGCACCCCCTCGCGCACGTACTCCAGGCCCGCGGAGAGCGCGCCAAGCGCGGCATACTGCGAAATCACGGGCGGACAAATGACGAGGGTGTCCTGGATCTTGCGCATCGCGGCCTCCAGCGCGGCG
>JAPLTR010000183.1 GCA_026398065.1 Verrucomicrobiota bacterium
CGTTGGCGAAGAGGACGCGCATCGGAGTGCCCGGGTAGTTCGTGTCGCGATTGTCGCCGGCGCAGGTGGTGAGGTTCTGGATGCACGAGACCGGGTCGGGCGTGCCTTCGTCGACCCGCACCGCCTGTGAGGTCGAGGCGAGGTACGCGTTCTTGATGGCGTCGCCGATGCGGTCCACCGCCGGACGCGTGGCCTGCTCGGTGGGCGATGTCGCCTTGGTGCGCGCCGGAGGGCTCGGGAGGGGCGTTCCCGAGCCGGCGTCGGCGTCGGCGTCGGCGATCGGCGTGATGCGGAAGAGCGTGCCGCCCGGGTTCGCGATGTACGCGTCGCGCTTGGCGGGGTCCTTCAGCACCGCCATGCGGAACAGGATGCCGAAGGTGTCCGAGGCCTCGTCGAGACCGAAGTGCCCCAGCGCCGGATCGAACGTGATGACGTTGATGGCGCCGTCCGGGACGCCACTGGCCACCAGCGCGGCCCGGGCGCGATCGGTGGTGGTCTTGTCGGCGGCGGCGATGATCGCCGTCCGCTGCTCGAATGGCGTTCCACCCACGGTGCCGATGACCCGCTGATTGAGCGTCTCGGAGAGGCTCGCGAAGACCGGCTTGCGATTGCCGCGGGCGTCGGGGCGGTCGAAGAGGTAGGGCGTGAAGCCGAAGTAGCTGCCCTCGGGGGGCGTGTTGCCGCTCGAAGGGTTGTTGCCGGAGCACGAGGTCGCGCAGCAGTTGCTCATGTCGATGAACGCGAAGGCGCCGTTCTGCACCGTGAAGCCCTGGGCGGCGAGGGCGCTGGCGAGGTTCTGGGCCTCGGGGCTGCGGCCGTCGTTTCCTCCGGCGGCGTCGAGGCTGGCGGCGTTGACGGCGAGATCGCTCTCGGAGGATCCGCCGGAGCACGCCGCAGCGTTGGCGACGGCGGCGAGAGAAGCAAAGCACAGGAGTGAAAAAGTTCGCATGGCGCGCTCCCGTGCAGGCCGCGTGCCGCATCCGGGAGCGGGAAATCCAGGCCTTTCGCGGGGCCCTGCCTGGACGCGCGGCGGTCCAGGGAACGCGCGCCGGTTCGTCGGGACGGCGCGGCTTGTGGAGCGCGGCCCGAAGACAGTACCTTCGTCGGCGATGCAAATCGCCATCGCCGCCGTGGTCGCGCTCTCGATGCTCCTGGCCCTCGCGCTCTTGCGCCGAACCATGGCGCGCGAGGCGGCGCCGTCTCGGGCCGATGCCGAAGGAGCCGCTGCGGCGATTCTACCTTCGACGCCCTCGGCCAGCGACGCACTGGTGCACGGGGGCCGGGTGCTCGGCTGCTTTCCCATCGCCGCGCAGATCGCCTCGGAGTGCGTGCGGCCCGACGGCCCGAGCGTGCTGTGGACCACGCTCTTCGGCGTCTCCGCCTTCGTCGCGTATCTGGTGGCCGGCGAGCTCGGTCTTCGGACGTTGCTCCGGCGCAGCCTGGGTCGCGAGCTCGTGCGGGGCAACATCGCCGCGGCCACGGTGGCCGGAGCCTCGTTCGTCG
>JAPLTR010000065.1 GCA_026398065.1 Verrucomicrobiota bacterium
CGACCTCGCGCTGGCGGGCGGCGTCCTCACGCTGGCCGCGGTGCGGGTCGAGTCCGTCCGCGAAGGCCAGGTGCGCGCCATCAACGAGCAGCGCGCCAGCAACACCGTCACCAGCATCGTCGCCTCCGACGCCATCGGCAACCTCCCGGACAACACCCTCGGCGAGGCCCTCTCCCGCGTCTCCGGCGTCAACGTCGTCCAGTCCGAGGGCGAGCCCTCCTACGTCACGATCCTCGGCGCCGCCCCCCAGTACAACTCCATCCGCGTCGACGGCCAGACCCTGCCCGCGATGACCGATCCGCTCGCCCAGGACTCCAGCAGCGACAACCGCTCCATCAACGTCAGCCTGATCCCCAGCGAGATCATCGGCAGCGTCGAGGTCGTCAAGGCCCTCACCCCCGACACGGACGCCAACTCCATCGGCGGCCAGGTCAATATCCGCACGCGCAACGGCTTTGACGTCGGCACCCCGGTGTTCAGCGGCGGCTTCGACTCCTACAATTCCGAATTCAAGAACCGCTGGGGCTACGGCGGCTCGCTCAGCTTCGTCGGCGCGATCAATGACGCCCGCACCATGGGCCTCGGCATCGACGTGAACTACCGCAACCTCGCCCTCGCCGAGGTGGACGCCGAGACGTCGTTCTACCCCAAGTCCGACCCGACCGTCAGCGGCATCGCCGGCATCAAGGGCGACGGCTCGATCTCGGAGTACGACGTGCGCTACCGCCAGCAGCGCAAGATCACCTCCGGCGCCAGCCTGAACTTCGACTGGAAGGTCGGCACGGCCACCGTCCTGAAATTCCGGGCCTTCTACAACGACGCGGAAAAATACCAGACCAAGTTTCGCACGCGCGCCACCGCCCTCACCACCTTCAACGCCGCCTCGACCGACACCCTCGCCTTCGGCACCTCCAGCCGCCTGCGCAAGGGGTTCTACGACCAGCAGGTGTCCACCAAGATCTACCAGGTCGGCGCCTCCGGCGAGACCGCGCTCGACCACGGCCAGATCGCCTACGGCGCGAGCTACAACTACAATCCCGTGCATAGCCGGCTCAGCCGCTACGACACCGACACCCCGAGCGCCACCCGCCGCCTCTACAGCTGGTCCGTCGACCGGACCAATCCCCTGCTGCCCGTCGTCCGCGTGTTCAACACCGCGACCGGCGCCAACGGTTTCTCCGCCGGCGACGACACCCTCCTCACGATCTGGAAGCAGACCGGCAGCGACGCCGAGCGCAACTTCAGCGGCAACGCCGACTACTCCCGCACCGAACACTTCGGCGACGTCCCGGTGACCTTCAAGGTGGGCACCAAGTACGCCGGCAAGATCCGCCGCCAGCGCCCCGTGATGTCCCTCTGGACGCCGGTCGCGTCCACGCCGATGAAGACCTTCCCGCTCGGCGATCTGCAGCCCGGCGGCAATCTCCTCTTCGGCTCCGTACCCACGCTGGGCGCCTTCGCCTCGCAGCCCGCCGTCTTCAGCAGCCTGGACAACAACCCCTCCGCCTACGTGCCGTCCACGAGCACCGCCCTCAACACCCTGCTCTCGCGCATCTACAACGTCTCCGAGGACGTCGGTGCCGGCTACGGCATGGCGACAGCCAAGTTCGGCAAGCTCGAGGCGATCGCCGGCGTCCGCGTCGAGCAGACCAAGAACGGCTACAACTGGCTCGGCGGCACCCCGCACGTCACCGGCTCCACCACCTACGACAACGTCTTCCCCGACCTGCTGCTCAACTACCGCTTCAGCCGCAACCAGGTCCTCCGCGCCGCCTGGACGCATTCGATCGCCCGCCCCGACTACAACGAGCTCGTCCCCTACACGCTCGCCAACGACCCCGCGCCCTCCATCGACACCACGCCCGCCGGGCTCACGCAGATCTACAAAGGCAACCCCGACCTCCGCGCCGCGAAGTCCTCCAACCTCGACCTCTCCTTCGAGTGGTACTACCAGCCCGCCGGCCTCGTCTCGGTCGGCGTGTTCCACAAGGACATCTCCGGGTTTATCTACCGGGCCACCACGATCCAGACGGTCGCCGGCACCACCACCGCGGTGCACCAGTTCCAGAATGGCGCGACGGCGGAGCAGACGGGCCTCGAGTTCTCCTGGTCGCAGACGTTGTCCCGCCTCCCCGGCCCGCTCAGCGGCCTCGGCTTCGGCGCCAACACCACCGTGATCGACGGCAAGTCGAGTTCCTACCTGCTGAACGCCGCCACCAACACGCAGGTGCTCGTGAAGGACAACTTCATCCCGGGCCAGCCCAAGGCCATCCAGAATTTCCAGGTCTACTGGGAAAAATACGGCATCACCGCCCGCGTGGCCTTCAACTATGTCAGCGCCAATATCAACTCCACCGACGGCCGCGTGCCCAACACCACGGTGGCCCCGGCCCGCACGCTCGACGCCACACTGAAATACCGCCTGACCAAGAATCTGGTGGTCTATCTCCAGGGCAAGAACCTGCGCCGGCAGATGCAGCACTGGTACGACAACGGCAACCCGAACCTCAACGAAGAGGTCGACTACCTCGGCCGCAGTTTCGTCGGCGGCGTCAGGTTCCACTTCTGAGCCTCTGCGCCCCGCCGCGGCGCCATCGCCGCGGGCGGGCCGGCGCCGCCGGTTCTTGGATCGCGCCGCGGGCGAAGGCTCGGACGCGAGCCCCGGGGCCGACGGGTGATTCCGCATCCATTGATTGAATACGCCGGGCCGGACCGGGACTAGCTCCCGCTCCCCGTGTCGCAACGCACCTCCGCCCGGCAGGCGCCGTGGACCCCGGGTGGAACGCGACCTCCGGGCGCGTTCTGCAGGCGGACCCGCTTTCGACGGTCCCCGCGCCCCCGACCACGTTACCGGGTCCATCGCGACGCGGGGACTCGGTCTCCGACCGCCGTGCGCCTCCCGGAGAGAACGTCACCGGAGATTCCGACAATCGGGCAATCGCCCGCGTTCGCGCTCGCGCGCGAACCGATCACGTCGCCGCGACCAGATCGACGGCGCCTTGCGGTGCCCGCCCTCTGTGCGTGCGTGCCGGGAGTCTTCCTCCCGATCCGTGTTTATCCGTACCCATCCGTGGTTTCATTCTGCCGGACTCCCGCCTCAGATCTTGTTCAGGAACTCCGGCGCCGCGCCCTTGGGGTTGCGCACCAGCAGGAGCACCAGCCCTGCGCCCACCAGCGGGATGATGCTGGCGGCGATCAGGATCGGGGCGAACGAGTACCGCTCGGAGATTCGTCCGATCAGAAACGTCGAGGCGATCGTGAGCGTGCCCGCCGCCGTGCCGCACAGGCCGCTGACCGTCGCGACCGAGCCGCTCTTGTAGAGGTCGGCGGGCAGGACGATGGCCATGGTGGAAAACGCCGAGTAGGAAAACGTCGCGCACGCAAAGAGCCCCGCGATCGCAAAGAGGTTCGTCATCGCCACGGCCGGCACCAGCAGCGTCATGCCGAGGCCGCCGAGCACCACGATGGCCTTGCGCGCCCGCCCCACCGGCCAGCCGCGGCGGATCAGCCACCCCGACGCGCCGCCGCCCGCGAAATTTCCCAGGTCCGCCGCGACAAACGGAATCCAGAAGGCGATGAGCGTCGACTCCGGCTTGAAGCCCTTCGACACCAGATAAATCATGAACCAGTCGGAAACGAAGAACCACACCGGGTCGGTGAACGACCGCGCGATGATGATGCCCCACGTCTGCGGGAGCTTCAGCAGCTGCCCGATGCTGGGGCGCGCCGCCGGCGCCCCGCCGGATGCCGCCGCGGACTCCTGCCGGTCGGCGAGGATCAGCTGGCGCTCCTCCGCCCCGAGGCGCGGATGCGTTTCGGGCGGATGATAGATCATCCGCCAGACAAAGATCCACGCGAAGCCCAGCGTGCCCGTCAGCAGGAAGGCTGGTCGCCAGCCGCCGAACTCGTGGTAGAGAAAGATCACCATGGCCGGCGCGATGGCCGCGCCGATCGACGAGCCGCTGTCAAACAGCGCGACGGCCCAGCCGCGTTCATGCTTGGGAAACCACTCCGCCACCGTCTTGGTCGCGGCCGGCCAGTTGGGCGACTCGCCCAGGCCCAGCAGAAAGCGAAAGACGATGAAGCTGCGCAGCCCACCGGCCAGCGAGGTGAGCATCGCCACCACGGAATAGCAGGCCACCGTGATCGTGAGCCCGAGCCGCGTGCCCACGCGGTCCATGACGCACCCGAGCACCGTCATGCCGATCGCATAGGCCACGCGAAACGCGATCACGATCAGCGCGTAGTCCTCGTTGGTCCAGTGCTGCTCCTGCTTGAGAAACGGGGCCAGCGCCGACAGCGTCTGCCGGTCGATATAGTTGATCACCGTCGAGGCAAACAGCATGCCGCCGATCCACCAACGCAGCCGGAGGATGGGGCGCAGGACGGGAGCCGGCGGAACGTCGGGAGCAGCGGGCGGGCTCATCGGGCGAAGATCCCGGCCGGGCGCTGCCCGCGGCGGGGCGGCGTGGCGGTGCAGGCGAGTCGCGCGGCCGCCGCGGAGGAAGAATCACGCCGCAAAAAGGCGGGAGCGAAAGGTGTGGTGGTCACGCCGCCTCGTTACCCAACCCTCGCCTCGCAGGCGAAGGTGAGCTT
>JAPLTR010000876.1 GCA_026398065.1 Verrucomicrobiota bacterium
CGGACGGAGAAGATGGGCTGGTAGAAACCGGGTGGCACGGTGACGGTGGTCGCGCCGGCGATGGCGACGCTGGGGCCGCCGTATTCCACGAAGCCCTCGAACTCGGTGACCTTCGGGTTGAGGTCGAGGCTGATGGAGTAGTCGTCCTCCTCGACGGTGGGCGTGACCTTCATCTCGACGCCGACGTTGCGGGAGGTGAACTCCTGCGGCGTGCCGGAGGTGATGCTGACCGAGCCCGTCTGGGCCTGGCTCTGGATTTCGCCGTAGCTCTGCGGGTAGCGGAGTTCCTGGGCGACGACGATGTTGGCGGGATTGCCGGAAAGGAAGGTGACCTTGGGGGAGCTCAGGAGGTCGGAACCCTGCTTCTGCGAGAGCGCGCGGATCGAGGCGGTGACATCGAATTCGCCGACGAAGCCGGTGATGCGGGCGAGCGCCGAGGCGCCGCTGGCGAGGGAAACCGCACCGGGGATGGTGGGGGCGGAGACCGGGACGCTCAGGCTGTCGGAGGAGGTCGTCGCCGTCGTCACCGCGGTCGAGCTCGAGGTGGTGGTGGTGGTCACACCGCCATTGACATTGATGCTCTTGATATTGTTCGCGGCGGAGAAGGCGTCGGAGAGCGGACGGTTGACGCCGGAGGAGCTGTAAACCTCCTGCGGGGTGAAGACCTGGCGACCGCTGGAATCGAGCACCGGCGCGCCGGTGGTGGGATTGACCTGCGGGATGCCGCGGCGGCTGAGATTCCAGTTCACGCCGAGCTCCTCGAGGGCGCCCTCCTGGACCTCCATGAACTTCGACTCGATCTCGACCTGGCGCACGTCGTTGTAACGGGCGAGGATGTTGCGGATGCGCTCCACGTTGCGCGCGGTCTGCGTGACGATGATCGCGGAGCCGTCGTAGGCGAGGCTGGAGCCGGGGACGGACTCGAAGTTGACGCCCGCCTGCTGGAGGAAGGACTTCATGGAGCCGACCTCGCCGCCGGTCGGAGCTTCGCCCGCGGCGCCGCCGGAGGCGAAGGGATCGGCCTTCGCATTGCTGCTGCCGGTGAGACCGGTCATGCGGAGCACGGTGGCGCGGGTGATCGGGAAAAAGGCGGTGTCGAGCGTGGACGTCTCGCCGCCAGGACGGACGATGACGGCGTCGGCCTGCACCTCGTACTGGTAGCCGACGGACTCGGTGACGAAGTCGAGGGCGCGCTTCAGCGAGGCGTTGCGCAACGTGAGGGTGACGGTCGGGTTCTTGTTGCTGGGATCGAGGAGGACGATGTTGACGCCCTTGGCCACGGCCCCGCTGGTGTCGAACTCCTCGGAGGCGGCGCCGAGCGCGGTGACGACCTGGCCGATCTCCGCCCGGGTGAAGCTGACGCTGGGGAGGATGATGTCGGTGAGCTTCTTCGCGAGGGGGGCGGCGGCGGCGGCCTTGTCGGTGTCGCGGGCGCGCTCCTGGTAGATGCCGGGGCGCTGCCAGCCCTTGGCGACTTCCTCGAGGAGCTGGGCGCGGGTCTTTTCGCGGTTGAGGGCGCCGGTCTCGGTCTTTTCCTGCGCGATGCGGAGGAGGAAACCCTTGGCAACGGCGTTGTCGGGCTCCTGCGCTTCGATCGCGCGGAAGGTGGCCTGCGCGCCGTCGATGTCACCGGCGACATATTGGGCGCGGCCCTTGGCGACGAGCTCGGCAGTCGCGGCGCGGTCGGCGAGGAACTGGGCGTCCACTCCGGGGACGGGGGCGGTCTTGGCCTCGGCGCGGGTGATCCGCTGGGCGATGGCCGTGGCACGGGAGTCGGCCGGAGCGAGCTCGTGCTGAGCGGCCAGCGAGGCGCGGGCGCCAGCGGTGTCGCCAGCCTTCAGGCGGGCCTGGGCCTGGTCGAGGAGCGCGGAGGCCTTTTCCTTCTTCAGGTCGGCGATGATCTTCTGCGTGAGCGGATTGGACGGCAGCGAGGCGAGCGCGGCATCGAGGGTCGCGAGGGCGTTGTCGGGCTGGCCGGCGCGGAGCTGGCTGCGGGCAGCGGAGAGCTGGGTCTGTGCCGCCGAGACAGCGGCAGTGATCCGGGCGGACTCGGCACGGGCCAGGGCCTCGGCCTCTTCCTCGGGGGTCGGCGCGCGGCCGGCCGAGGGCGCGACCTGACCGGGCTCGGGGATCTTGACATCGATCATCGCCGGGGCGGCGGGCGCGGGGGCAGCCGGTGCGGGGGCGGCGGGAGCGGGTGCCGAGGCGGCGGCGACCTTGGCGGCGCGCAGCGCCTCAAGCTCGGAGCGCAGGCGCTGGACGGACGGATCGTTGGGCGAAAGGGCGATGAGCTGGTTGAGCGTCTTCTGCGCGGTGTCGAGGTCGCCGGCATCGCGGGCGCGGAGCGTCTCCGACATCAGGCGGATCTTCACGTCGGTCTGGCTTTGCGCGACGACGCGTCCAGCCGGCACGGCGAGCGCGAAGAGCGCGGCGGCGAGC
>JAPLTR010000656.1 GCA_026398065.1 Verrucomicrobiota bacterium
GCGTCCGCCGCGGAGGGCAGGCGGTGGAACTGACCGCACGCGAATACCTGCTGCTGGAATATCTCGCGCGCCGGCGCTGCGAAGTGGTGTCGCGCGGGGACATCGAGGCGCACATCTACGATGGGCAGGTCGACCCGATGAGCAATGTCGTCGACTCGGCGATCTGCGTGCTGCGGAAGAAGCTTGCGGTGAGCGCGGACGCCGCCCCGCTGATCCGCACGCGGCGGGGGCTCGGCTACGTGCTGGAGGCGCCGGCGGGGCGCATCGCCGCCCCATGAACTCCCTGCGGCGCCAGCTCACGCGGACCCTGCTTGGCGCCATCACCGTCCTGCTGGGGACGGCGCTGGTGGCGATGGCCCTGCTGGTGCGGCACGCACTCCTCGGGTCGTTCGACGCCGCGCTGCAGACGAAGACGCTGGCGGTGAGTTCGCTGGTGGAGACGGAGGACGGACGGGTGCAGTTCGATTTCTCGGACGATTTTTTGCGCGGCTTCGGGGCGGAGGGCCCGCGCACCTATTTCGAGATCTGGGACGCCGCCGGGGTCGTGATCGCGCGTTCGCCTTCTTTGGCGAAGGGAGATCTGCCGCGGGAAGCCCTAGGCCGTGAGGCGCCCGGCCCCGCGTGGGCGCTGAACCTGCCCGGCGGGGGGCGGGGCCGGGCCGTCGGGATCGATTTTACCGTGAAGCCGTCGAACCCCGCGCAGCCGATGATTCCAGCCCCGAGGGTCCAACTCGTCGTGGCGACGGACAGCGCGGAGACCGAGGCGACCCTGCTCCGGCTGCTCGCCACCTTTGCGGGCTGTGGCGCGCTGCTAATTGCGGCGGTGTGGTTGGTCGTGCCGTGGGCGCTGCGGCGCGGGCTGGCCCCGCTCGACGAGTTTGGGTCGGAGGTCGCGCGACTCACGGCGGACACGCTTTCGGCCCCGGTATCCGTCGCGGGACTACCGGTGGAATTGCGGTCAGTGGCGGAGCGGTTGAATGAGCTGCTCGCGCGGCTCGCGAAATCGTTTGAGCGCGAACGGCGGTTCAGCGCGGACCTCGCGCACGAGCTGCGGACGCCGCTGGCCGAGTTGCGCAGTCTCGCCGAGTGCGCGCTGAAATGGCCGGAGGCCCGCGACCCGGCGACGGACCGCGACGTGCTGGAGATCGCCCTGCAAATGGAGGTGCTGGTGTCCCGGATGCTGCAACTCGCCCGCGGCGAACATCAGCAGCTCGCCGCGGTGCTGGTCCCGGTGGATCTCCCGGGGCTCGTCAGCGAGGTGTGGCGCCCGCTCGCGGCGCGGGCGGAGGCCCGCGGGCTGCGGGCGACTTTCGCGGTGGAGCCGGGAACGGTGTCGGCCGACGCGGTGCTGCTGCGGGGGATCCTGCAAAACCTGTTCGAAAACGCGGTGGCGCATGCGCCGGCGGGCACCGAGATCCGCGTGTCCGGGGCGAGCGCGGCGGACGGGCAGGGCTATGTGCTCCGGTGCGCGAACGCGGCGGGCGACCTGACGCCGGAGGACGTTGGGCAGCTCTTCGAGCGTTTCTGGCGCAAGGAGTCGGCGCGCAGCACCGGCGGACGGCATCTGGGCCTCGGCCTGAGTCTCGCGCGGATGTTTGCGCTCGCGATGCGCTGGCGGCTCACCGCGGCGCTGACGCCGGATGGTTGGCTGGAGTTTACGCTGGAGACCGAGCGGCCCGCCGTTTTGTAGGGCGTCCGGCTTGCGGACGCC
>JAPLTR010000930.1 GCA_026398065.1 Verrucomicrobiota bacterium
ACTGCCGAAGTAGACGGGCGTCTGCTGGCCGGCGCGGATGGCCGCGAGGTCGAACGGGTGTCCCGCGCCGTCGAGCATGGCGAGCTGTTCGGTGACCTGTTCGAAGGTGTAGTCGTCGAGTTTGGAGCGGACGACCGGGTCTTCGAGGGAAGTGACGTTGACGGGGGCCTGGAATTTGCCGCCGGCGACGCGCTCGAAGAGATGGACCTCACGGGTGCGGCGGTCGAAGACGCCACGGAAGGACGGACCGTTGCCGAGCGGCCAGATGACGGGCGAGGATTGGAGACCGAGGACGGTCTCGAGTTCGTCGAGGAGCTCAAGGGCGTTGCGCGTGGGGCGGTCGCACTTGTTCATGAACGTGAAGATCGGGACACCGCGGCGGCGGCAGACCTCGAAGAGCTTGCGCGTCTGCGCCTCGATGCCCTTGGCGGCGTCGATCACCATGATCACGGCGTCGACGGCTGTTAGGACGCGGTAGGTATCCTCGGAGAAGTCCTTGTGACCGGGGGTGTCGAGGAGGTTCACGGCGCAACCGGCGTAGTCGAACTGGAGGACGGTCGAAGAGATGGAGATGCCGCGCTGTTTCTCGAGTTCCATCCAGTCGGAGGCGGTGGCGCGCTGGTTCTTGCGGGCGGTGACGCTGCCGGCGAGATGGATGGCGTTGCCGTAGAGGAGAAACTTTTCCGTGAGCGTGGTCTTGCCCGCGTCAGGGTGCGAGATGATCGCGAAGGTGCGGCGGCGGGCGATTTCTTGGGCGGGCGACATGTGAAAGGGAAGAGGGAAATGGGAATGGGGGAGTGAGGGAAGAGCGAAGTTAGGGGCCCAGGGTGGGCAGGCGGGATGGGCCGGAAGGCGAAGATGCGGAAACTTGCCTGGGGGATGACGACTCACCTCTCATGGCGCAGATGAAAAAACTACTCAAAGTCGGGGCGTGGGCGATCGGCGGTTTGGTGGGGCTGATCGCGGTGGCGGCAGGCGCGGTGTTCGTGTCGAGCAACGGGAAGTTCAACCAGACCTACGCGGTCACGGTGAAGCCGGTGCGCATCCCGACCGACGCGACGGCGGTGGCGCGCGGTCAGCACATCGCGCAGACCCGCGGCTGCATGGACTGCCACGGGCGGGATCTGGGCGGGGCGAAGGTGATCGAAGATGGTGCCATGGGAAAGCTGCACGGGGCGAACCTCACCCGGGGCGCGGGCAGCCGGATCGCGACCTGGAAGGACGAGGACTGGGTGCGCGCCATCCGTCACGGGGTGGGACCGGACGCGCGCGGGCTGTTTCTGATGCCCTCCCAAGAGTACTCGCACCTGTCGGACGAAGACCTCGGGGCGTTGATCGCATTTTTGAAGACGGTGCCGCCCGTGAACCGGGATCGCGTCGCGATCGAGCTTGGACCGGTCACACGGGTGCTGCTGACCGTGGGCAAGATGAAGCTTGCCGCTGAGGAGATCGATCACGCCAACCTTCGGCCGGCCTCCGTCGCGCCCGGCGTGACGGTCGAGTACGGACGCTACGTCGCGGCAGGTTGCACTGGCTGCCACGGGGCCAACTTCTCCGGCGGCAAGATCGACATCGGACCGCCGGACTGGCCGCAGGCGGCCAATCTTACGCCCCATGCGGACGGACGCATGGCGAAGTGGACCGAAGAGGACTTTGTGCGGACGATCCGGACCGCCAAACGGCCGGACGGCACCGAGGTGCATCCGGTGATGCCGCGGGCCTTTGGGCAGATGGACGACACCGAACTGAAGGCGCTCTACGCGTTTTTCAAGACGCTGCCCGCCGCGCAGAAGGGCACGCGGTAGGCCGCCTCCTGCAGCCGGCCAGTGACGCGAGGCGAATCTCGCGAAGCGGGGGGATCTACGTCGCCAGCCGAAAACGCCGGTTGGCGATGCGAATGAGGCTGATCAAAGCCGCGACATAGGCGCTGAGCGTAACCAATAGCGCGGCCCACGGCCCACGGGAGCATGGGATGGACCGCGAGCAAGGTCGGGAAATTGAATGTGCACGCCCAGAGGGCTGCGACGAAGCCCAACGCAAGGATGCCGACCAGGAGCGTCATGGTGATCAGCCCACGGCGCTGGGCGGTATTTCGGGCTTGGGCGAATGCCGCGCGGGCACCGAGCCAGCCGCCCATGAGGCCGCAACCGCAGCCGGCGGCGGCGCCAATCCAGCCGAGGCGGGAACCCAGAGCCAGCCCCGCGCTGCCGGCGACCGCACCGGCAGCGAGCGGCAACATCGAGCCTCCGATCACGGCCGCTGGCGCGGAAGGGGCCGGAAGCAACGCCAGCACGGCGACGGCAAACGCCGTGCCGAGGCTACGTCGGCCGAGGGTGCCCTCGACTTGATTGAGCACGCGATCCTGCAGCAGTCGCCGGCCGCGGGTGAGACGCTGCCGGACTGCGTCCTCGGAGATATCCAAGGCGGTGGCGACGGCCGCGGTGGACCGGCCCTCGGCATAGTAGAGGACGAGCGTCTCGCGGTAGTCCTCCGGCAGCTTCGAGATCAGGTCAAAGACCGCGGCCTCCTCTTCGCGCGAGACTGCGGCGTCAGCCGGATCGGTCCCTTCGGCCGGCGTTTGGGGCAGGTCGCCGGTCGGCCGCAGTGGGTCGCGCGTGCGGGCGCGGCGGAGATTGCGCGCGAGGTTCCGGGAGATGCCGACGACCCATGGACGGAAGCGCGCGGGATCGCGAAGTGCCGGCAGGGAGCGCCAGGCGTGAACGAAGGCGTCTTGAGCGGCATCTTCGGCGAGCTGACGCTGACCGAGCACGGTCAGCGCGACGCCCAGCACCAGGTGCTGGTGCCGTAGCACGAGTTCCCGGAAAGCCTCGGTGTCGCCCCGGAGGGCGGCTTGCACGAGCACGGCGTCGGCCGCAGGGACTGGAACGGTGGAGGGGCTGCGATTCATACCGGATAGGTGTGCGCAGCGCCAGGCAGTGTGACAAAATTTTGGGGTGAAATGAGGGCCGCGGCGGATGCGGAGGCGAAACGTGCCCTGCTATGCCCGGTCCTTCACCCGGCGGACGAATTTCAGGCCGGACCAGGTGTCGTTGACGGAACAGACCTTGATGTCGACCAGGCCGGTGGCGAGGAGGGTCTCGCGGACCACGCCGTCGCGGAGGTCGGTGGCGACGCCGCTCGTGAGCTTGGGCCAGGCGATCCAGAGCGCGCCGGTGGGCGGGAGTTTTTTGATGAGCGCGGGCAGATGGGACGAGAGGGCCTTGAGATTGGCGGCGAAAAAGATGATGAGATCGGCTTCGGCGGCCCGTGGCGTCACCGCCACGGCGGTGGCCGGTTTGGTCGCGATCTCGCGCTCGAAGTTCTCCGGCGCGCCGACGAGGAGGTAGCGCGTGGTGGCTTTGAAACCGAGTTTCTGCGCGAGCGGAGTGGGCGAATAGGCCGGCATGGGGAAGGGAGGGAAGTGGACGCGACCGTGTCGAGCACGAGATGGAAAGGCAATCTTTGGGGGCCGCGCGAGAGGAGCCCGGGCGGGTCGGGGAATTTTTTCGTCGCGGCGCGGCCCGAACCCGCAAGGGTGGTCGCGTGGCCAGCACTCCTACGCTCAAACTCAAACCCAATGCCAAGCCCCGGGTCCTCAGCGGACACCCGTGGGTCTTTGCCAACGAAGTCGAGGCATTGCTGCCGGCCGAACACGACGGCGAGGTCGTCGAATGCCGCGACCGCGCGGACCGTTTCCTCGGGAGCGGCATCTACAATTCCAAGTCCCAGATCGTCTGGCGGCGCTTCAGCCGCGAGCGGGCGGCGCTGAACGGGGCCTTCCTCCGCGGCGCCATCGAACGCGCCGTGGCGCGGCGGGAACCGGCGGGCAGCCGGCGCCTCGTGTGGTCGGAGTCGGACGATCTTCCAGGTCTCGTGGTCGACCAGTTTGGCGACGCGCTCGTGGTGCAGATCCAGACGGCCGCGATGGAGAAGAGGTCGGCGCTCGTGGGCGACGTGCTCGCCGAGGTCGTCCAGCCGGCCGAGATCATTTTCCGGAACGATGCGCCGATCCGGCGCCTCGAAGGCTTGCCGATGGAAGTGCACACGCGCTCGGGGCAGCCGTGGGCGCCGCGGTGGGTGACGATCGACGGGTTCGACTACTGGCTGGATCTGCAGAGCGGACAGAAGACCGGATTCTACCTCGACCAGCGGCCGCAGCATGCGGCCGTGGCGAAGTACTGCGCGGGCAAGCGCGTGCTCGACGCGTTCTGCAACCAGGGGGCCTTCGCCCTGCACGCCGCCCGGGCGGGGGCGAAAGAGGTGCTGGGGCTCGACAGTGCGTTCGACGCCATCGGGGCGGCGATCCGCAACGCCGAGCGAAACGGCGTGGCCGGCACGACGAAATTCGGCGTCGCGAACGTCTTCGACTGGTTCAACGACCCGGTCCGGGCCGGCGACGGCCTGTGGGATGTGATCGTGCTCGATCCGCCGCCGTTCGCAAAGTCGAAGAGCGCGCTCGAGGGCGCGCTGCGCGGCTACAAGGAGATCAATCTGCGGGCGCTGCAGCGCCTCGCGCCCGGCGGCGTGCTGGCGACGTACACCTGCTCGCACCACATGCAGGATGCGGAAATCCGCAGCGTGATCGCCGACGCGGCGACGGACGCGAAGCGCAAGGTGCGCGTGGTGGAGTGGAGCCACCAGCCGGCGGACCACCCGGTGCTCGTGACCATGATGGAAAGCGAGTACCTCCGTGGCTACATTTTGCGGGCGGAGTGACCGGGGCGCCCCGGGATTTTTACCGGAAGAATTCCTAAAGACGGCCGCGGGGCGTGCCGATGGGCAGGTGAATGGAATCGCTGTCCAGCCTCCCGACCGATGCGAGCGCCGCCAATCCGGCCTTCGGGGATCTGAGCGCGCTCATCATCGATGATGAGGCGCATGCGCGGAAGTATGTCCGTCTCCTGCTCGAATCGCTGGGGGTGACGACCCTGTGGGAAGCGGGCAGCGGCGCCGAGGGCCTGGCGCTTTATGCGGAGCACCAGCCGTCCGTCGTCCTGCTGGACGTGAACATGCCGGTGATGAAGGGCGATGTCGTGCTCACGAAACTTTGTGAAATCGACCCCCATGCGGCCGTGATCGTGATGACCTCCGAGAGCCAGATTGGGGTCGTGAAGACATTTCAACAGCTGGGCGCGATCGGCTATGTGCTCAAGCACGTGCCGCGCGAGACGGCGGTCAAGATGATCGGCGAAGTCCTCGGCGCCCTGGTGGGTGGCGACGAAGAGGCCTGAGCGGTCCGCTCAGCGGATCGAGTGTTCCAGCTCGCGACGGATCTTCTTCAACTCGGCGAGCTCCTTCTGCAGCGTCGCCTTTTCCTCCTTCGTCTTGGCGTGGGCGATCTCCTCGATGAGGTCCTTTTCGGCCTCCATCAGGCTGACGCGTTCGGCGGCGACGGACTTGCGGGAGTCGGTGGACTGGCCGCCAAAAATGGGCAGCGTGAGCTTCGGGTCGTTGAGGGCCTTGTCCAACTCGCTCGACTTGGTGAGCTGTTTCTCGCGGGCGATTTCCTTTTCCTGCTCGTAGAGCTGGCGGCCGAGTTCGGTGGGCTTGCTGCGGTTGACCTCGACCTTCGGCAGGACCGTGGCGGGGCCGGCGGTCTTGGCCACGGCGGCCTTCTCTTGGTCGGAAGCGGACGGAGCGGGTGGCACCGGGGGCGTCGGCTGCGCCGCTTCGGCGGTGGTCGTCGGCGTGGATTTCAGGGGGGCGGGCAATGCGTCCGACGGGGCGGGAGCGGGAGTCGGGGCTGTCTTGGTGGCGGTGGTCGCAGAACCAGGGGCTGGCTTCGGAGAGGCGGCCTGCTTCTTGGCGTCTTCGCGGATGCGGGCCCGGATGGCGTCCTTGGTGGCCTGGCTTGTGGTCGTGTTGGCGGCCTCCTCGGCGGCAGGGAGCGACGCGGAGAGGCCGAGGACGAGCAGCGCGAGGATGAGAGGACGGGCGTTCATGGGCGGGGGGGACAACATAGTGGGATCGGCGCGCGCCACAAGGGCGCAATCCAGAGGACGGCGGTTTGCGCGCGAGGTTCCCTGAAGGCACGAAAAAGGCCGGGCGGTGAGGCCCGGCCTTGAGAGAGTGCCGCCCGATTACAGCGTGCCGCCGTAGATCGCGCTGGCGCCGAGCTCTTCCTCGATGCGGAGGAGCTGGTTGTACTTCGCGACGCGGTCGGTGCGGGAGGCGGAGCCGGTCTTGATCTGGCCGGCGTTGGTCGCGACGGCGATGTCGGCGATGGTGACGTCCTCGGTCTCGCCGGAGCGGTGCGAGATGATCGTCGTGTAGCTGTTGCGCTGCGCGAGGGCGATCGAGTCGAGGGTCTCGGTGAGGGAGCCGATCTGGTTGACCTTGACGAGAATCGAGTTGGCGGTGCCGGTATCGATGCCCTTCTGGAGGAACTCGACGTTGGTGACGAAGAGATCGTCGCCGACGAGTTGCACCTTGTCGCCGATGGCGTCGGTGAGCTTCTTCCACGTGGTCCAGTCGTTTTCGGCGCAGCCGTCCTCGATGGAGACGATCGGGTACTTGGCGACGAGGTCCTTGTAGTAGGAGACGAATTCGTCGCCGGTGAAGGTGCGCTGGTCGGACTTCTTGAAGACGTAGGTCTTCTTCTCCTTCACGTAGAACTCGGAGGAGGCGACGTCGAGGGCGAGGAAGATGTCCTTGCCGAGCTTGTAGCCGGCGCCCTTCACGGCCTCGGCGATGGCGTCGAGGGCGTCGGTGGTGGAGGCGAGGTTCGGGGCGAAGCCGCCCTCGTCACCGACGGCGGTCTGGAGGCCCTTCGACTTCAAAACCTTTTTGAGGGAGTGGAACACCTCGGCGCCGGCGCGGAGGGCGTCGGAGAAGGACGTGAAGTTCTTCGGGACGATCATGAACTCCTGGAAGTCGATCGGGGCGTCCGAGTGCGCGCCGCCGTTCATGATGTTCATGAGCGGAACCGGGAGGACCTTGGCGTTCGGGCCGCCGATGTACTTGTAGAGGGGGACGCCGGCGGCGCTGGCCGCGGCCTTGGCGGTGGCGAGGGAGACGCCGAGGATGGCGTTGGCGCCGAGCTTCGCCTTGGTCTTGGTGCCGTCGAGCTTGATCATGGCGCGGTCGACGCCGGTCTGGTCGAAGGCGTCGAAGCCGATGAGGGCGGGGGCGATCTTGCCCTTCACGTTGCCGACGGCCTTCTGGACACCCTTGCCGCCGTAGCGGGCCTTGTCGCCGTCGCGGAGCTCGATGGCCTCGTGCTCGCCGGTGGAGGCACCGGAGGGAACGGCGGCGCGGCCAAAGTGGCCGGAGGCAAGTTTGACATCAACCTCGACCGTGGGGTTGCCACGGGAGTCGATGATTTCGCGGGCGGTGATGGCGCTGATCGTTGTATTCATGAGGGAAAAGGGAGAACGGGGAGGGAGTCGAAGAAGGAGTGGAGGGCGCGGACAGGAAACCTCAGTGAAGCACTCGGCCCGCCGAGGGAAAGGCGAAAGTGCGCCCGACGAGACGGGTAGAACGGCGGCGAATCACGGAAGTAAGCAGCGAAGCGGACCCGCGACCAGGCGCGGCTCAGAAGGGGGCGCGGGAGCGGCCGAGGTTGCGGAAGAACCGGCGGACGGGGTTCATCGCCTTCGGGCGCGCGCCGACGGGGATCTGCTCGTAGTGGCCGCGTTCGCGGGCGAGCTCCTCGACGGTCAGTCCGTCGTAGTTGCGGGTGAGGATGCGCTCGGCGTTCAGGGTGTCGGCGGGGACCTGGTCGAGATGGCCCTCGGACGCGGCGGCGTGCAGCGGGGTGTCGCCATTGTCGTTGCGCGTGAGGAGGAGATCGGGGGTCAGCTGGGTGGCCGGGATCTTGTTCAGCTGGCCGGTCTCGGCGGCGGCGTGGATCGCGGTGAAGCCCGACTTGCTGGCGACGACGAGATGGTTGTGGGTGAGAAACTCCGGTGGGATCTGCTCCAGGTGTCCGGAGATCGCGGCGGCGTGGAAGACGGTGTCGCCGGCACTGGTCGTCTCCAGCAGGGCGGCGCCGGTGAGGAGGGTGCGGGAAACCTGGTCCAGATGGCCGTTGAAGGCGGCGATGTGGAGCACGGTCTCGCCGCCGATGTTCTTCTCGGCGAGCGCGGCGGCGGTGATAAACGCGGGGGGCAGGCGGTCGAGCGTGCCGTTTTCCGCGGCCTCGTGGAGGAGGGAGTTGCCGACGTCGGTCTTGCGGAGGACGACGTCCGGCGTGAGCAGCTCCGCCGGCAACTGCGCGAGCGTGCCCTGGGCGGCGGCGAGGTGGAAGACCGTGTAGCCGGCGTTGCTGCGGGCGGCGAGGGAGTCGGCGGTGAGCAGGGCGACCGGCACCTGGTCGAGGTGCCCGCCGATGGCGGCGTGGTGGAGGGGGGTGTAGCCGGCGTCGTTCTTCAGCGCGACGGTGTCGGGCGTGAGGACGCCGGGCGGAAGCTCGCCGAGGCGGCCGAGCTTGGCGGCGAGGTGATAGGGGGTGTTGCCGGCGGCGTTGCGC
>JAPLTR010000522.1 GCA_026398065.1 Verrucomicrobiota bacterium
CTGTTCAGGGCGTCGCCCGAGACGGGGGCGCCGGCCGGATCGATCGGATCCCTCGGGAAGGTCGCGGCGTTGGTGTTGCCGTCCATGGCGTTGCTGTTGGAGGGCGGGGTGGTGCGCCAGTTCGTCGACCAGGTGGAGTTGGTGTCGCAGGCGTGGTCGCTGAGCTTGTCGTTCCAGCCCGCGGTCTGGCTGTAGAGCGTGCTGGCGCCGCTGCCGGTGACGCTGAAGACCGGCTGGCTGAGGATGGTGAAGGCGTCGCAGATGACGGAGCAGGGCGTCTCGCCGGTCTCGGGGAGGCGGGCGCTGGAAGTGGGGCCGGTGGAGGAGTCGATGGTGCCGTCGGCGTTGTAGTGGCCGAGGACATACAGCGCATCGTTGGTGGCAACGGTGAGGCCGGTGGTGCCGTCGATGGAGGAGGCGAGGCGGCCGCGGCCGTTGATCAGCCGGACGCCGGAATTCTTGCGGGACTCGGCGTCGACCGACTGGATGTAAACGCCGCCGTTCCACGTGCCGGCGACATAGGGGGAGACGTTGCCACCGACGTAGCTGTAAATGGCGTTGGCGGCACCGAGGTTGTAGACGAGGGAGGGGGTGGCGGCGGGGTTGTAGATATCGCTGGTCCAGTCCAGGGAGGTGGTCGAAGTGCCGAGGGCGGGCGGAGCGCCGGTGGTGTAGTACCGGTCGGTCATCGGGTTGGGGGTGGCCACGCTGGGGAGCCCGTTGACGTTGTAGTCGACCGCCTTCTTCAGCTCGGTGAGGTCGATTTCGATGATGTCGAGCACGCGCGGGGAGTAGGGGTTGGTGGTGCTCCGGGTCGCGGTGAAATCGTGCGAGCTCCGGCGCATGTCGGTCATCTGGGCGGGCTTGATGGTGACGATGGGGCGGGCGGGGGTGGGGGCGATGGGGGAGTTTTGCCGGGTCGCGGGGTTGATCGTCGCGTTGTTGATGCCGTAGCTGGGCTGGCCGGGGATGATCAGTTCGTCGCCGTTGCGCGCGAAGACGCGGTACTTGCCGGCGGGAAGGTTGAACGGGCTGCCGTCGGGCATGCGGCCGACGCGGGTGGTGGAGCTGGGGTTGACGACGATGTGGATGCCGCAGGTGCGGGCGTATTTCTGCTTTTCGATCTCGGGGTTGTAGCCGGTGTCGGAGGAGGTCTGGGCCGGCTCGATGAGCTTGTGGGCCTCGTTGAGGACGCCCTGCTGGTAGTTGCCGATGGCCACGGGATTGTAGGTGGCGATGCCGTGGACCTCGGTCTGGAGGTTGCCCTGATACTGCTGGGAGGTCCAGACGCGGAAGCTGTTCTTGGAGGAGGCATCTTCCGTGCCGGGCCGGACGCCGGTGCCCCAGGCCTGGTCGTTCCACATGCCGGTGGCGTTGTTGCGGAGGCCGACGACGGTGCCGGACGAGGACTTGAAGGTCACCTGGGAGGTGTAGTTTGTGGTATCAAAAGTTCCATTACGCTGCATGAACACCTGCTTCTGGGCGGCGGCGTAGAGGCCCTTGGCGGAGGTGACCTGGCTGGTGAAGTTAAGGGAGGTGGTGGAGAGGCTGCTCTGGGACCGGACATAGAGTTTGCCGTTGGTGTGGACGGGGCCGACGATGTTCATCGTGCCGCCGGGCATGAACTCGAGGTCCATGTTGTAGAAGATGGCGTGGGAGAAGAGCGGGGAGGCGCGGGCCGAGAGGGTCTGGGTCATGTAGGTGGTCTGCGGGCCGCCGGCGCCGCCGGTGGGGGGATTCACAGTGGCCTTGGAGATGACCTGGACGTCGAAGCGAAAGGCGTAGAGGCCCTTGAGCGGCTCGAACTCGTTGTTGGGGTCGGCGGGGTCGAAATAGTAGAGGTCGGTGCCGGATTGGTTGATCTTGGGCGCGATGAGTCCGATGATGAGCTCGGGTTCACTGCCGCGGGCAAGGGTGACATTGCTGCCGCCCCAGAAACCGGGGCCGGGCTTGACGATCTGGCCTTCGTCGGAGGTGAAGCGGGTGGGGGTGAAGTTCGAGCGGGTCTCCATGAGCTGGCGGACCTGGGCGAGGCCGTACTCGGACAGGGCTTCGGCGGCGTTGCGGGCCTCGAGGCGCATGGCCTCGCGATGGTTGAGGCGGCGCTCGTTGAGGGAATAGCCGAGGATGGTGGTGACGATGAGGATGAGGGCAAACGACAGCATCATCACGGTGACGAGCGCGCTGCCGCGGCGGGACGCCGAAGGGAAGGTGGATTTCATGGGAAGGAGAGGGAGGGAGCCGGCTCAACCCCGGGGGGAGACGGTGAAGTTATAGGTGTTGGTGGCGCTGGCGTTGCGGGAGTTGATCATGCCGCCGCGGTGGATGATCTCGCCCTTTACGATGATGCTCCGGTCGTAGAAATTGTAGAAAAGCTTGCCGTTCGCGAGACCGCGGGAGAGCTCCACGACCTCGGGGTAGTCGGCGGGATTCAGATCGCTGGGAATGAGCCGCCAGACCGGGTCAGCCCTGGGCGGAGAGATGTCCCGGATGAGACGGCGGACCGGCCCGGTGCTGTTGGGATCCGAGGGATCGGCCGGCGCGCGGAAGTAGACGATGATCTGTTTGATCTTCCGATCATCGACGTCGTCCTTGTAGACGAGTACCAGACAGTCGCCCGAGAGCCCGTCATTGACCGAGGTGTCGGCCAGGGCCTGTATGTAGCCTTGGTCGGGGTCGGACGGGTCCGTATAGGTCGTAACCGTGCGGGTGAGGTTGCTGTAGGAGGGGAAAATTCGGAAGTAGTTCGCGTAGGTGGCCCTCTCTGTCATCTCGCTGGTGAATTTACGGATATCCTTGTTAACAAGAATCTTGCCTGTGTCGTAATAATAGACGTTCAGGGTCTGGACCAAGATGCGCAGCATGCCGGCGGAGACGAGGCCCATGATCGTCGCCGCGATGAGGATCTCGACGAGGGTGAAGGCGCGGCGGTCACGGCGGAACGACCGGGAAAGAGGGTGGGCCGCAGGTACGAGGGAGGAGGGAAATTTCATGGGGGGCGGGCTCAGAAGCTGGGGACGACGGACCGGATGGTGCGGAGGGAGTTGCGGATGGATTTGATGCGACCGCCGTCCCGAAACTGATAGGTGTAGATGATGGTCACGGCCTTGGAGCCGCCGACGTTGTTGGGGAGATCGGTGAGATCCTGGACCCAGACCCAGACCGTAAGCTTGATGGTGTCGGCGGCAGTGATGGGGGCGGGCGTGCCGTCGGGCTTCAACGGCGTCTTGATGATAATATCTTTGTCGTTGTCGACCGCGTTAGCGGGGGTTGTGCCGATGGCCGGCAGGGTGGTGGGAGGGGAGCCCCACGAGAGGCCGAGGGCGTCGGGGTGGTCGGCATCTTTGACGGTGGGAAGGGTAACACTGGTGTCGAGGGCGGGAGGGGAAACCGCGAGGAGGCCGTACTCCATGCTCTTCATCTGTTCGATGTAGCCCTGCATGACCGTGACGATGGAGTTCTGGACGATGCTGCCCTCCGTGAGCCGCCGGGATTGGATCATCATCGCGAGGACACCGCCGCAGGTGATGGTGAGGACGAGGGAGGCGATCAGGACCTCGACGAGGGTGACGCCGCGCTGGAGCAGGCGGGAGCGGCCGGCGAGGCGGGCGCGGGCGCCCCAAAGGGGGGAGTGGACCGGCAAGAGGGGCGCGGAGGAGGATTTCACGGGCACAGAGTAGCAGATTCAGCGGGGCCTGCGAAGGGACCTTTGGCCACTAAATTGACCCTACCGGATAGGGGCGAATGGACCTAGTGTAAGGCCGTGGAGGCCGGAAAGGGACGGATTTTTGGGGTGGGGAGGGGCGGTCGGGCAGGGAGGTGGCGACAAAATGAGTCACCCCCGTTCTGACAAAACCCTTGACTCTCCCCCCGGCGTTTGAGTGTTTGTCCGGCTCTAATCCCTTTCCGACCATGGCCAACACACAATCTGCCATCAAAGCAGCGCGCAAATCCGCCCGTCTCCAAACCCGCAATCAAGGCGTCAAGACCCGCCTGAAGACGCTGCACAAGAAGCTCGATGCCGCCATCGCTTCCAAGGATGCCGCCGCCAGCAAGGCCGCCGCGAGCGCCTATGCCTCGGCGATGGACAAGGCCGTGAAGTCGGGCGTCGTGCACAAGAACGCCGCCTCCCGCGCCAAGGTGAAGATCGCGAAGATCGTCTTCGCGAAGTAAGCCGACCGTCCGACGGACCGGAGCCTTCCTCCACCCTTTACCCCGCGCCCGCAAGAGCGCGGGGATTTTTGCGGCCGGACCTGACGCGAGCGGGTGGGTGGCGGGGACGAGGGAGAGTGGACGGAAATGATACGACGCGTGCGCGGATAGATTTGAGCTGCGCGCGGGGCTGGACGTTGATGCGGTCCTTTCCTCCCGTCCCGTGATTTCCCTTCCTGAAACCGCCCGCGTCACCCGACATTTTCTGACCTGGGCGCGTCCGTTGCCGGAGCAGGCGGTGGCGTGGTTGACGGGGGGTTGGAGCGGGGCGGGGCCGCTCGACCTCGGCGAGGTGCTCGTGGTCGTGCCGACCCGGCAGTCGGGCCGCCGGCTCCGCGAGGCGCTGGCGGAGCACGCGGACGCGCGCGGGCAGGCGGTGTTTCCGCCGCACGTGATGACGCCCGACGCCCTGGTCGCGCACGGTCTGCCGGGCGGGGCGGCGACGCGGCTGGAGGCGTTGCTCGCGTGGGCGGAGGTGCTGCGGACGGCGGAGCTGGAGGAGTTTCGCGAGGTGTTTCCCGTCGATCCGCCGGTGCGCAACGCGGCGTGGGCGCTGCAGATCGCGGGGCAGCTGTCGCGGCTGCAAGCGGCGCTCGGCGAGGGCGGGTTGCGCATCGCAGACGTGGCCGACGGGGCGGGCGGGGAGTTTCCCGAAGGCGAACGATGGAGGCAGCTCGCGCGCCTCGAGCGGGCCTACGATGCACGGCTCGCGGAGATCGGCCGGCGCGACGAGCGCGCGGTCCGCATCGCGGCGGCGGCCGCGCCCACGCTGCCGGCGGGGGTGGAAAAAATCGTGCTGTTGGCGACGCCCGATCCGCTGCCCCTCGCGCTGCGGGCGCTGGCGGCCCACGCGCAGGCCGGCGCGGTGGCGGTGGAGGTCGGGGTGCATGCGCCGCCGGACGAGGCGGGGAATTTCGACGCGTGGGGCCGGCCGGTGGCGGAAAGCTGGGGCGCGCGCACGATCGAGCTGCCGGAGTTTGCGCGGCGCGTGCAGCTGTGCGCCAACCCGGCGGCGCAGGCCGAGCGGATCGTGGCGGTCGCGCAGGGCTACGCGCAGGCCGAGGGCCTGCTCGTCGTGGGCGTGGCGGACGCCGAGGTACTGCCGCTGGCGGAGAATGCGCTGGGCCGCGCGGGGATCGCGGCCTTCAACCCCGAGGGGCGGGCGCGCGTGCACGACGGGCTCTACGCCCTGCTGGCGGCGCTGGCCGAGCTGGCGGCGGCGCCGGGCTTCGAGGTCGGCGCGGCGGTGCTGCGCTGTCCGGACGTGCTGGAGTGGCTGCGGACGCGGGTGGGCGGGGAGTTTTCGGCGGCGGTGGTGCTGAAGCAGCTCGACGAGCTGCGGGGGCGGCACCTGCCGCCGACGCTCGCGGCGGCGCGGGCGTATGTCGGGGGCTTTCCGGCGCTGGTGGGGGCGTTCGAGGCGCTGAGCACGCTGCGCGCGACGCTGACGACGGGGACGTTTCCCGACAATGCGGCGGCGGCGCTGGGGCTGATCTTCGCGGGCCGGCGGTTCGGGCCGGGGGCGGCGCTGGTGGAGTCGGCCGGTGTATGGACCGAAACACTCCGCGAGACCGGCCGCGCGCTGGAGGCCTGGGGCGGAGCGGACCTCACGCTGGCGGAGAAATGGGCGGTGGCGCTCGGGGCCTTCGCGCTGGAGACCCGCACGGCGGAGCGGCCGGCGGGCGCGCTCGACCTGCTCGGCTGGCTGGAACTGCTGTGGGAGGACACGCCGCACCTCGTCGTCGCGGGCCTGAACGACGGGCGGGTGCCGGAGGCGCTGCGGGTGCGGCTTGGGCTCAAGACCAATGCCGAGCGGCTGGCACGCGACGCCTACCTGCTGACCGCGCTGGCGGGCTGGCGGCACGGCGCGACGGGGCGGCTGGAGGTGCTGCTCGGCAAGACGTCGGACGCGGGCGACCCGCTGCGGCCGTCGCGGCTGCTGTTCCGCTGCGCGGACGCGGCGCTGCCGGCGCGCGTGGCGCAGCTCTTCGGCGCGGTGGAGACGGCGCGGCCGAACCTGCCCTGGGCGCGCGCGTGGCCGCTGCGCCCGCGCCGGGCGGCGCCGCGGCTGAAAGTATCCGTCACGGCACTACGGGACTGGCTGGCGTGCCCCTTCCGGTTCTACCTGAAGCACGGGCTGCGGATGGAGCGGGTCGACCCGGCGAAGGACGAGCTCGACGCGCGGGACTTCGGGACGCTGGTGCACTACGCGCTGCAGCAGCTCGGCGAGAGCGCGGAGCTGGCGGACTGCGCGGACGCGGACCGGCTGCGGGAGTTTCTGCTGGACCGCCTCGAGCGGGTGGCGCGGCTGCGCCATGGGACGGAGCTGACGCTGCCGCTGCTGGTGCAGCTGGAGTCGGCGCGGCAGCGGCTGCGCGCGACGGCGGAGGCGGAGGCGCGCGAGCGCGCGGCGGGGTGGCGCACGGTCCGGGTGGAGTGGGAGTTCGAGTTTCCGCTGGGTGGGCTCACCATCCGCGGGAAGATCGACCGGATCGACCGGCATGCCGACGGCCGCGTGCGCGTGATCGACTACAAGACGAGCGACACCGCGGTCGCGCCCGAGGCGGCGCACTGGCGCGCGGTGCGCGACGAGGACGCGGCGGGGCCGGCGTGGCGGTGCTGCACCGACGCCGACGGGAAGCCGCGCGCGTGGAAGGACCTGCAGCTCCCGATGTACCTGCGCGCGGTGGCGGCGGAGTGGGGCGACACGGTGGCGTGCGGCTATTTCAACCTGCCCAAGGCGGCGGGCGACACGGCGCTGATCATGTGGGAGGGTTATTCGCGGGAGACCCAGGCCGCGGCCGAGCGCTGCGCCGAGGGCGTGGCGGCGGCGGTGATCGCGGAAGAGTTCTGGCCGCCCAAGGAACTGACGGGGCGCGAGGCGGAGCGGGATGACTTTGCGGAGCTGTTTCACCACGGCGCGGCGGCGAGCATCGCGTGGGGGGAGGCGCGATGACGACGCTGCGGCACGAGATGATCCTGGCGTCGGCGGGCTCGGGGAAGACCTATGCGCTCACGAACCGCTTTGTGCAGCTGCTCGCGGGCGGCGCGGCGCCGGAGCGCATCGTGGCCCTCACCTTCACCCGCAAGGCGGCGGGGGAATTCTTCGACGAGATCCTCAAGAAGCTGGCGCGCGCGGCGGTGTCGGAGCCGGCGGCGGCGCAACTCGCGCGGGAGGTCGGCGCGCCGGCCCTCGGCGCGGCGGATTTCCTGCGGATGCTGCGCGCGATGGTGGACGCGATGCCGCGCCTGAACCTCGGGACGCTCGACGGATTTTTCGCGCGGATCGTGCGGAGTTTTCCGCTCGAGCTGGGGCTGAGCGGGGAGTTTCGCATCCTGGAGGAGGCGACGGCGCGGCGGGAGCGGCGGCGCGTGCTGCGCGGGATGTTCGCGGCGGGCGGCGAGCCGGACACGGCGCAGCGGGAGTTCATCGAGGCGTTCAAGCGCGCGACGTTCGGCGCGGAGGAGAAACAGCTCGCGCGGCTGCTGGACGGCTACCTCGACGACCACAGCGACACCTACCTGGCCGCACCGGAGGCCGCGCAGTGGGGCGACCCGGCGCGGATCTGGCCGGAGGGCAACCCCTGGCTCGCGGCGGCCGACCGGCGCGATGAATCCAGCCAGGCACTACGCGCGGCGCTCCCGTGGGCGGCGCTCAACGAGAAGCAGCGTGCGCGCCTGGAGGATTTTTTTGCCGCGCTGCCGGAGTGGCAACCCGGCGCGCCGCTGCCCAAGCCGGTGGACTACCTCGTGGGCAACGCGTTCAAGATCTGGGACGAACTGGACACGGGCGCGGACACCGTCGAGCTGATGCTGGAGCGGAAGAAAGTCCCGCTCGACGGCCGCGCGCGCGCCGCGCTGACCGACGTGGTCGCGGGCATCGCGGGCGCGGAGCTGGCGCGGCGGCTGGCGATGACGCGCGGGGTGTTTGCGGTGCTGAGCGGCTATGACCGGCGCTACCACGAGGCGGTGCGGCGCGAGGGCCGGCTGACGTTTGCGGACATCCTGCGGCTGCTGCTGCCCGAGGGCGGGCGGCCCACGCTGGCGACGCAGCCGGAGGCGGACGCGCGGCTGCTGATCGACTGGCGGCTCGACGCGAAGTTCGACCACTGGCTGCTCGACGAGTTTCAGGACACGAGCTTCGCGCAGTGGAGCGTCCTGCGGAGCCTGATCGACGAGGCGGTGCAGGACCCGGAGCAGCGCCGGAGCCTGTTCTATGTCGGCGACGTGAAGCAGGCGATCTTCGCGTGGCGCGGGGGCGACCCGCGGCTGTTTCGCGAGATCTTCGAACTCTACAACGGCGCGGGCGGCGACGTGATCGAGGAGCGGCGCCTGGACCGGTCGTACCGCTCCGGCCCGGCGGTGCTGGCGATGGTGAACCGCGTGTTTGGCGATGCGGCCGCGCTGCGCGTAAGCGTGCCCGAGGCGACCGCGGCGGCCTGGGCGAAGGAGTGGGGCGCGCACGTGAGCGCGAAGCCCGGGCTGGGCGGCTGGGCGGAGCTGCGGCACGCCGAGGACGAGGCGGGGCGGTTTGCGGAGACCCTGGAAATTTTGCGCGAGACCCAGGCGCTGGCGCGCGGGCTGACGGTCGCGGTGCTGGTGCGCAGCAACGACACGGCGGCGGAACTGGCGGATTATCTGCGCCAGCACGGACCTGTGGCGGCGGTGGCGGAGAGCGACCTGCACGTGGCGACCGATAATCCCCTGACCTGCGCGCTGCTCGCGCTGCTGCGCGCGGCCGCGCATCCCGGGGACACGGTGGCGCAGGAGCACCTGAACATGACCCCGCTGCGGGCGCTGCTGCTCGAGGAGGGGCTCGGCTCGACGCACGCGGTGACGATGCGCCTGCTCGGCGAGATTCACGAGGCGGGCTTTGCGGCGACGCTGGAGCGGTGGCTGCGCAAGTGCGCGCCGAGCCTCGGCGGCGATGCGTTCAGCGCGGAGCGCGGGCGGATGCTCGTGGGCGCGGCGACGGAGTTTGACGAAAGCGGGAGCCGCGACGTGGCGGAATTTTTGGAATTCGCCGCGCGGTACACCGTGCGCGACACGGAGTCGCCGGGCGTCGTCCGCGTGATGACGGTCCACAAATCGAAGGGCCTCGGCTTCGACGTGGTGATTCTGCCGGACCTCGAGGGCAAGACCCTCGCCGCACGGCGCGATGGTCTCGCGGTGCAACGCGCTCCCGACCGCTCGGTGGAGGTGATCACGGAACCCGTCGGCGCGAAATCGACGTCGAAGAATTTTCCGCGGCTGCTCCAGGAGGCGCTCGGCGAAACGTGGAGCGAGGGCGACGCCCGGTGGTTTGACGAAATTGAGATCGGCGGGGCGGGAGAGGACGAGGCGGGTGAAGCGGGGAGCAACCTTGCGCCGGCCGAGTCCGGCTCGGCGACCGACACGAGGCTCGACGAGGCCGCCACGCCGCGCGCCGTGCGCCGACCGGCACGGACGCCCTCGGCGCAAAAAACCGGGGTGGCCGACGGCGCGCCGCTGTTTGCGCTGGAGGGGCCGGGTGCGAGCGCCGCGGAATTCGGCGTCGAGCTGCACGCGACGCTCGCCGAGGTCGAATGGGCGGACACGGAGGCGACGAATCGTTTGGCGAAGGCGTGGGCGGCGCGCGGCGAGGCCGGCGCGGAGGCCGCGGCGTGCCTGGGCGCGCCAGAGCTGGCCCAGGTGTGGGCGAAGCCGGCGGCCCCGGCGGCGGAGGTGTGGCGCGAACGGGCGTTTGAAGTGGTGCTCGACGGCGCGTGGGTCACGGGGGTGTTCGACCGCGTGGTTGTGGAGCGCGACCACGCGGGTGTCGCGGTGCGTGCGACGGTGTTCGATTTCAAAACCGACCGGGTGGCGCCGGACCGCGACCTCGGCGAGGCGGCCTCGCGGTATTCAGTCCAGTTGGACATTTATCGCCGGGTCGTCGCGCGGTTCCTGGGGATCGCGCCGGCGGCGGTGCGGGGCGAGATCGTGTTCACCCGCGTCCGGCAGCGGGTGGCCGTGGCGACTTGAGGCGGGAAAAGACCGCGGAAAATTGGGCGCAAATTCGGGCTTTACAGCGCCCGGCCCGGTCGGCACGTTCTTCCCTCTTATTTATGGGCAATCTCAAAAAGAAACGTCGTCTGAAGATGAACAAGCACAAGCGCCGGAAGCGCTTGAAGTCGAACCGTCACAAGAAGCGTACGTGGCAGAAGTGAGTTGCGCGTTTTCGCGCCCTCCTTTCCGCCCCTAGCCCATCTTTCCCGCTTCGTCCGTCAGCCCGCCGCGCCCGCGGCGGGTTTTTTGTCGTAGACCGACCTCACAGGACGCGCGTGACCTTGAGTCCGCGGGCCCGGAGGAGCTCGATCACGCTCTTGGGTCCCAGCAGGTGGGCGGCACCGATGGCGACGAAGGCCCCGCCCGCGGCGAGGTGGGGTTTGAGCCGATCGGCCATGCGGGCGTTACGTCGGTAGAGCAGCGGATCGGCGAGCGCGCGCGCTCCCGGGGACGAGGAAAACTCGGCATCGATGGCGGCGATCAGGGCGCGTTCGTCGCCGCTGGCATAGGCGCGGAGCAGGCGTTTTTCGTTGGGCCGCCCAGCCTCGGCTTCGTCCAAGGCTTCCTTAAGTGCGACGATCGCCTGGGCCTCGGGGAGCTTTTCAAAGATACCCAGCTGTTCGTCGAGGGTTTCGAGGGCGACGATCTTGAGGTTCTTCTGGGTGGCGCGGGTGTGCAATTGCCCGTCGACGGTGGCGTCGACGTCGGTGTCGACCGGGGCGGAGAAGAGCAGGGTGGCGATGCCGGGAGTGAGCCGCTGGAGCATCATGTCCGGCAGACCGAGGGTGGCCGCGGCGCGTTGGACGCGGACCCAGAGGGCCGGGGGCAGGCGGGTGGAGAGATCCGGGGCTTCGGAGGCAAAGAGTTTGGCGGCCAGTAGCGGGGCGAGGTCGGCGGAGAGTTCGACTTCCGGATGAAAGGTCCGGCAGCCGTCCAGCGCCGCAGTCACGCTGGCAGGGAGGGTGGCGACTGCGGGGTCGGCGCTGTGGATGGTGCCAAAGAGCCAACTCGGGCGTTGACCCTCGATTTTCCACAAAAATGGCCCGGAAGCGGGCCGGCTTGGGGCTGGGGAGGAGACCCTAGGTGCGGTGTTTGCATGGGTATTGTCTGCAGCGCGCAAACTGCACGGAAAAACCGCGCTGCTCAAGAAAAGGTAAATGGCCACCACGCCGTTGGTAAGGATGAGGTTTAATCTTGTCATATGAGAGGGGATTCAGGACGCTCATGCACCGGCTTTGCGATTGCTAACACATACATTAACGACTTTTTCGGGCTCCGATGCCCGGGCGATCAATCAGCTGTTCCATTAGCTGTTATCAGGTGAATACCCGATTTTCCATCGATTAAACTTTTCGCGCTCGCATGCTTTTTTCCCAGAAAACCAAGGGGTTCTTTGTCGAACTGAACGACCATGCGATCATGCTCGCGCGGACTTCGTCGGCGACGGCCCCGTTTACGGTGGAAGACATGCGTGAGTGTCCCCCCGGCGATGCGGCGGCGCTGGAAGAGGCGCTTCGCGTCATCCAGCCGAAGAAAGCGCCGAGCGGCTACCTGCATGCCACGGTGGGGGTGTTTCCGGCGAAGCGTCTGGTGCGACGCCATTCCTTGGAGCTGAAGCGCATCAAGGAGGCGGGCTACCTCGCCGAGGTTTGCACGCAGCAGTTTCGCATCGAGCAGGAGAAATATTCCGTCGCGATCCTCAACGCCGCAGACGGTTCTGATTACGATCTCGCGAAGGCGGTGCAGAAGGACGTGATCTTTTGCGGCCTCCCGGGCGAGGAGGTCGACGCCATCCAAGGTTCGCTGCTCAACTCCGGCATTTACCCGGAGCGCCTTGAGCTCGGTTCGGTCGCCATGCTGGGCGGAATCGCCGACTACCTGAATTTCACCAAGTCGAAAATCCCGACCCTCGTGCTTGAGATCGGTTCGGATGCGACCCACTCGTTCATCGTTTCCTCGACTGGCGTCGATGCCTCGCGGCCGATCCCCCAAGGCCTGGACGCGATGGTGCCCATCGTGCAGAAGGAGCTTGGCCTGAAGGACGAGGAGTCGGCGCGAAAACTTTTTTATTCCAATACCTTCGACTTCACCGGCATGGGGCCGCTGCTGATCAAGCGGCTCCTGAAGGAGCTCCAGTCGTCGATCGGGTTCTACGAGGTCCAGACCGGCCAGTCTGTCGGCCAGGTCCTGTGCACGCAGCTCTCGCCCAAGCTGGCCTGGCTCGACGCCGCGATCGCCGGCGCCCTCGGCATCACCGGGCTCAAGCTCGACCCCGCGCCCTGGCTCCAGTCGCGCCAGATCACGCTGCCGGAAGCGCTCGCCAAAAACGCCCAGGACATCCGTTGGTTCGGCTTGCTCAGCCTGATGGCCCACTACCACACCGCCCCTGCCAATGCTGCCGTTCCTGAAGAAAAAAAGTGAGGCGGCCGCCGCCCCCTCGGTGCCCGCGTGGCACCCGAATTTCCGCAACTTTGAAAAGCTGCCGGACATCAAGGTCGTGCGCACGGCCTTCTTCGTCAACGGCGCGGCCGTCACCATCGCGCTCGCGCTGCTGATCTATTGCGGCCGGCAGGAGTGGCAGATCATGGACCTCAACGCCCAGCTCGCCGACTGGCAGTCGCAGATCGAGCGGGACAAACCGGCAAGCGACAAAGCCGTCGCCCTCTACAAGAAATTCCAGGCCGAGGAGCTGAAGATCAACGAGGTGAATGCGTTCATCAAGTCGAAGCCGCCCGTCTCCGACCTGATCGTGCACCTTGGCCAGACGCTGCCCGCGAATATCGCGTTCGACGGCCTCGACCTGCGCGAAAACGGCCTCGTCCTGCGTCTCACGGTCCGCGGCGCCTCCGACGCCGCGCTCGGCTACGCGACCACCTATCTCGACCAGCTCAAGGCGGACAAGGAGCTCGCCGCGTTCGAGGACGTCTCGATCACCACCTCGACCCGCAATCCCACGACCGGGCGCCTCGCCGTGGAGATGTTCCTGCGGCTCCGTCCCGCGACCCCCGCCAAAAAGCCATGACCAACGAGGAACTCTTCGCCTTGGTTCGCAAGAACCCGATCAGCGTCGGCTGCGGGGTGCTCTCGCTGCTGCTCGCCGGCACCATCTACTGGCGCAGCGACGCCGGCCCCGAGAAGGAGGAGGAGCTGGTGAAGAAATCCGACGAGGGCCAGCGCTTCGCCGCCAACCTCAAGAACGCCGGCTCGCTCCAGGAGCAGTACGACGCCGTTGTCGCCGCCAACAAGGCGATCGATGCGCGCATCGTCCGCTACAGCCGGCTGGGCGTCAACCTGCAGTACTTTTACAAGCTCGAGAGCGAGACCGGGGTGAAGCTCACGTCTGACCCGCGCATCTCGCAGCCCGTCGCGAAGAAGGACCCGAAGGCCGCCTACGTCGCCGTCCCCTGCAACCTCGCCGTGCAGGGCAGCCTCCCGCAGCTGCTCAATTTCCTCCGCCGCCTGGAGAACGGCACGCATTACTGCCGCATCCTGACGATCACCCTCGGCGGGCCGGCCGATCGCAACGCCCCGCTCAGCCTGACCATCAACCTCGAGTTGCTCGGCCTGCCATGAACCACCGCACCACCCTCATCTCCGGCGGTCTGCTCCTCGGTCTCGCCGCCGCGGCCTCCGCCGCCGGCAAGCCCCTCTCGGATCTCGTTTCCACGGAAAAACGCAAGGCGACCGTCGAGCTGGCCCAGCGGCTCGCCCGGGCACCGGAGCCCGCGCCGCTGCCCGGCGATCTCATCCAGCCGTTCAATCCGCCGAATTTCGACCAGCCCGATCCTGAGGAGCTCCGCGCCGCCGCCGCCGCCGCGGCGAAGGCCGGCGTCGCCCCGCCGCCCCTGCCGGGCCCCGGCGGTGCCGCCGTCGCGCAGCCCGCCCGCCCGGTCGGCGACCGCGACATCCTGGAAACCATCGCCGCCCAGATCCGGCCCTCCGGCATGTTGCACCCCACGGGCAAGTCCGCCCGCCTCACCTTCGGCCGCAAGACCGTCGAGATCGGGGGACGGTTCACCGTCACCAACCCGGGCAACGGGCAGGAGTACGAGCTTGAGCTGGTCGCCATCGAACCCCCCACCTTCACCCTTCGCTATCGCAACGAGGAAATTACCCGGCCCATCAAATCAGGAAAGTAAGTCCCCATGAGCACTCGCCCACTCTCCCAGACCACTGCCATCGCTCTCGTGCTGGCCTCCTCGTTGCCCGCGATCCGTGCGCAGGCTCCCGCCGCCCCCGTCCCTGCGCAGACTGCGCCGGCCGCTCCCGCCGCCGCTGCGCCGACCCCGGTCCAGACGGGGCCCGCCGCGGCTGCGCCCGCGATGGCGGCGCCCGCACCGGCCCAGACCGGACCGTCCGCCGAGGCCGCCAAGCTCGCGGACAAACCCGCCTCGGCGGAAACCCCGCTCAAGCCCGGCGAAGAGGGCCCCAAGGCCGTCGCCACCAAGGCCAAGGACGCCACCGGCAAGGACAGCGTCTCCGTCGATTTCCGCGACCAGGACATCCGCGACATCCTCGCCAACGTCGCCGATCTCTTTGAGATCAACCTCGTGATGCCCGAGACCCTGCAGGGCAAGCAGACCATCAAGCTGCGCGACGTCACCTGGCGCCAGATCTTCACCAACGTCCTCGCGCCGGTGAACTACACCTTCATCGAGGACGGCAACATCATCAAGATCGTCAGCAACGAGAGCCTCACCCAGGAGCCCGTCAGTACCGAGGTGTTCCTGATCAACTACGCCCGCGCCGCGGACATCCTCCCCACGATCACCTCGCTCGTCGACGCCACCGCCGGCGGCAGGATCGTCGTCGACACCCGCAGCAACAGCCTCGTCATCACCGAGCGCCCCACCCGCATGGGCCGCATCCGCCCCATCATCGAGCAGCTCGACCGCGCCACCGACCAGGTGATGATCGAGACCAAGTTCGTCGAGGTCACCAACAGCGACGTGAAGAACATCGGCGTCAACTGGTCCTCGCTGGCCAACTACCAGGTGAAGGCGGGCGGCATGAGCAGCACCTTGCAGCGCGGTCGCACCCAGACCATCAACGACAGCACCGACGGCAGCAAGGGCACGAACAACACCAACACCCAGCGCACGACCAACACCGCGGGCACGGTTGGCAACGGCGTGCAGAGCACCGGCTCCAACAACACGAGCTCCGTCACCTCGACCAACGGCACGCCCACCGCCACCTCGACCACGGGCAGCACCGGCTCGATCACCAACTCGACCACCGTCAATTCCTCCACCGGCACCTCCAACGAAGGCAACGCCACCTCCACCGACGCCCTCACCGCCCTCACCTCGCTGACGAACGGCCAGACGACCGGCCGCGCCCTCAACGCGGTGTTTTCCGCGGCCGACTTCTCCCTCGTCCTGAGCGCCCTCCAGACGCAGCAGAGCTCCAAGATCGTCTCCAACCCCACGATCGTCACCCTCAACAACACCGAGGCCCTGATCAACGTCGGCCAGGAGCGCCCGATCCCGAAGTATGCCTACAACCAGCAGACCGGCTCCTTCGAGGTGAACGGCTTCGACTACAAGCCGATCGGCATCATCCTCCGGGTCACGCCCCAGGTCAACGCCCGCGGCTTCATCAAGCTCACCGTCGAGCCCGAGGTCAGCCAGTCCACGCGTGACGCGAGTTTCAACGGCGCGTCGATCCCCGTGGTCGATACCCGCAAGGCCAAGACCCAGGTCTCGCTGAAGGACGGTTTCACGATGGGCATCGGCGGCCTCATCACGACCCAGACGACCAGCGGTGGCAACAAGGTCCCCGTGCTCGGTTCCATTCCGTTCCTCGGCCGGCTCTTCCGGTCCGACACCAAGAACATGGATGCGACCAACCTCATCATCTTCATCACCGCCAAGACGATCAGTGCCGAAGGCGGCGCGACCGAGCAGATCTTCGAGTCCGGCCGCGTCCGCGAGCTCGGCATGACGCGCGAGGATCTTCCCGGCTACCGCGACGGTTCCACGCCGTTTCTCCCCACGCCCAAACCCGGCGAGTTAAAACCCGGAGAAAAAGCCCCCGCCAAGAAATCGTTCTTCCGTAGTTCCGACGCGGAGGAGAAGAAATGATTGCACCGCCTCTCAACCCGCCACCCCGAGGTGCCACCATGAAATCAAGTTTCCGACTTTTAGCAGGCCTCGTGCTCGCGCTCTTCTCGGTCGTGGCCGCCCGGGCCGCCGCGACCTTGGAGATCGTGGGCGTGGCCGCCGCGCCCGGCTCGGCCCAGCCCGGCCAGAACGTCCAGTTCACGGTCTCGATCAACAACACCGCGATCGCGCCGACCGGCGGTGGCACGGCCAACGATTTTTCCGGCGGCACCGCCGACGTCGCGATCACTTTGACCAGTCTCACCGCCGACCCGATCGTCCTCGGCAGCCAGCCGGTCTCGATTCCCGCCATCCCCGCCGCGGGCGCCGCCGCGGTGCTGGTGAGCTTCCAGATCCCCACGAAGTACAGCCAAGCCGCGTCCTACTTCATCACGGCCGAGGTGGGCTTCCGGCCGACCTCCCCCGCCACCGCCACAGCCGTGCTCAACGGTCGCGTGATCGCGATCAACATGGTGGACAGCAGCGGCGTGATCTCGATGGGCAGCAACTATCCGTCGGTCCCGGCCGTCACCATCTCGGGCGGCGGCGGCTCCGGCGCCGCGGCGACCGCGATCCTCGCCGGGGGCGCGGTCATTGCCATCGACATCACCAACCCAGGTTCCGGGTACACCTCGGCTCCGACGGTCACGATCGCCGCCAATCCCAACGCTCCCGGGACCGGCACCAATGCTCTCGCGACCGCGGTGATCGGAGGCCCGGTGAACAGCATCACCGGGCTTTCGTCCGGATCTGGCTATAGTTCCGCACCGCGGATCAAGTTTGTCGGTGGCGCCGGTGGCAACTACGCGTCCGGCAGTCCGTCCCTTAACGGCAGCCCGCTGAGCTCGATTGCGGTGACCTCTCCCGGTAGCGGCTATGCCTCGCCGCCGACCGTGACCATCAGCGGTGGCGGTGGCACGGGCGCGACGGCGACGGCGGCGATCACGGGCACGGTCGGTGCTCTCACGCTGCTAACCCCCGGCACCGGCTACTCACCCAGCACGGCAGTCGGCATCGTTGGCGGTGGTGGCACGGGTGCCGCCGCGTCAGCGACGATCAATGGGTCCCTGACGTCTCTCTCGATTACCACACCAGGTTCGGGTTACACCGTTGCGCCGACGGTAAGTATCACTGGCGGCGGTGGCACGGGTGCGACGGCGACGTTGTCCATCAATGGCACTGGCAATATTAGTGGATTTACCATCGTTACGCCTGGCACGGGTTATACCTCGGCTCCGACCGTAACTCTCTCGGGCGGTGGCGGCGGCACCGGTGGGGCGGTGACTGCCAATGTCACCGGTCCGATTGTCGGGCTCACACTGTCCACGCCGGGTACCGGTTATTCCTCACCGCCGACGATTACGATCACCGATGCGGGCGGCACCGGCGCGACTGCCACCGCGGCGATCACGGCCGTGATCAGTTCGATCACGCCGGGTGCGTTGGGCAGCGGCTATACCTCGCCGCCCACGGTCAGCATCACCGGCGGCGGGGGCACGGGCGGTGCGGCGGTCGCCTCGCTCAGTGGTTCGACCGGGTCGGTCGCGATCACCAACGGCGGCAGCGACTACACCACGGCCCCGACCGTCGTGTTCTCCGGCGGCGGCCCCACCTCGGTGGGCAACGGCCGTTTTGTCGTCTCCACCTACACCCCGGCGACGGCCACGTTCACGGTCACGGGCAAACCGGACCTCCTCATCACCGGCGTCAACTATCCCGCCGGGGTCGCCTACAAGGGCGGCGATGTCATCCCGATGTCGCTCACCTTCACCAACACCCAGTTCAGCAACGGCACGCAGAACGTCCCCTTCCGGCCGCAGGGCGGAGGTGTATCCTATTTCAGAATACAGGTCGTGCTGTCCAGCAACCCGACCTACGGCGATGCCGACGACTTCCTCCTCACGTTTCTGGATGTCCCGACCACCGTGAACGCCGACAACGTCCCTCATACCTTCTCGTGGAACCAGCTGCTCCCGGGAAATTTTGCCGGCTCCTACTACGTCCTCGCCCGCATCGACTCCCTCAAGCAGGTCGACGAATCCATCGAGAACGACCCTGCCCAGAACGGCAACAACGACTGGCTCGACGTCGCCGGCACGCGCATCGCCCTGCTCCCGACGACCTTCCCGACGATGTACCTCGCCAGCGCCGCGACCACCGGCAGCAGCGGCAACGGCTACTCCGACAATCCCTCGATCACCTCCGACGGCCGCTACACTGCGTTCGCGTCCGACGCCGCGAATCTCGTGACCGCCAGCGCCGTCGGCGGCGCCGACACCAACAATGTCCGCGACATCTTTATCTTCGACAGCCAGACCGGGACCACCCGTCGCCTGAACCTGTCCCAACAGGGCGCCCAGGCCAATGCCGGCTCCGCCAATCCGGCGATCTCTGCCGCGGGGCGCTACGTGGCGTTCTCCTCCGACGCCACCAATCTGATTCTCGGGGATACCAACGGCTTCAGCGACATCTTCGTCGTCGACGTCGTGACCGGCGCCATCTCGCTCCAAAGTCTCGCCAGCAATCTTCCCGCCGGCGGCCTCGGGCCGCAGGCCAACGGCTCCAGTTTCAAGCCCTCGATCAGTTCGGACGGCCGCTACCTCGTGTTTGAGTCCTCGGCGACCAATCTCGTGGGCGCCGCGACGACGGTCGGCGTGACCCACATTTACCTGCGCGATCGCGATGCCGACGGCAACGGCGTGTTCGATGAAACCAAGCCGGGTGGCATGACCACCGTGCTGGTCTCGCAGTCCAGTGCCGGGGTGGCCGGCAACGGCAACAGCATCCAAGGCGTGATCAGCGGCGACGGCAAGTACGTCGCCTTTGCCTCGAACGCCTCCAACCTCGTCGCGGGCGACACCAACGGCCTGCGCGATGTGTTTCTCCGCGATCTCGCGGCGGGCACGACCATCCGCGTCAGCGTCGGTCCCGCGGGCGTGCAGTCCGTCACGAGCCCGATCGGTGGCGACAGCCGCTCGCCGTCGATCAACTCTGACGGTCGCTACATCGCGTTTTCGTCCGAGGCGCCCAACCTGGTCACGGGTGACACCAACGGCATCGCGGACATCTTTGTTTACGACCGCGTCGCCGCCACCACCTCCCGTGTCAGCATTTCGACGGCGGGCACGCAGGCGACCGACCCGGCGGGGAATCCGTTCCTCCTGGGCAGCATCAATCCCAATATCAGCGAAACCGGCCGCTTCGTCACGTTTGCCTCGATGGCGAGCAATCTGGCACCCGGCGACAGCGTGGGTCGCTACGGTACGCTGGCGGCGGCCACGATCGGTGTTGGGCCCAGCCCGGTTACCGGCCTCACCATCACCAATCCCGGTATCGCATCCGGCTCGGCCTACTATACCTCTGTTCCTGGCGTCACGATTTCCGGCGGGGGAGGTTCCGGTGCCACGGCCCACGTGACACTGTCCAATACGAATGGAACCGGCTACATCAGTGCTATCGTGCTCGACACACCTGGCAGCGGCTACACCACGGCCCCCACTGTCACCATCACCGGTTCCTTTAACGCCGCGCTCAACATCTATGTCGCCGACCGCGATGTCAGCGCGAGCGGCACCTATGGCACCGCAGGGAACATCGCCACGACGCTCGTGAGCGTGAACAAGTTCGGTTATCAGACCGTCCGCATCCTTGGCGTCCAGAGCACCGCCGCCGCCGACATCTACCCGGTGATCAGCGCCGATGGCCGTTGGGTGGCGATGCCGTCCGATGCGGAGACCAACGTCGGCCTCGCGACGACGACCACGAACCTGCTTTCCAACGACAGCAACGGCGCGCGCGACGTCTTCCTTCATGACCGCCGCATCAATGCGCTCCCGGCCACCGGGTCGCCGCCCACCGTTACCATCACCAATCCCGGCAATGGCACGACCGCACTTGTCAACACGCCCATCTCCATCACGGCCAGCGCCACCGCCGCCCGGGTAAATGGCACCATCATCGGCGTCGTTTCCAGCGTCCAGTTCTTCGTCAACGGCACCAGCGTGGGCACCACCAGTGTGTTCCCCTATAGCGCCAATTGGACGCCTACCGCCGTCGGCACCTACACACTCAGCGCCCTCGTGACCGACAGCTTCGGCAATCGTGATCACCAAGGTCGACTTCTTCGTCGACGGTAGCAGCATCGGCACGTCCACCCTCGCGCCTTATGGTGTTTCGTGGCCGAGCCCGGCGGTCGGCACCCATACTCTGACCGCCACCGCCACCGAAATGGTAGGGTCCGGCCCGACCGCTCAGACCACGACGACAACTTCCCCGGCGGTGACCGTGACCGTCAACGCCGCGGGCGGCGGCGGCGGTGGTGGTGCCACGCCACCGACCGTGTCGCTGAGTCCGTTGCCACCGACCACCACGTCGGTGAATGCGCGGATTACGCTTTCTGCCAATGCCGCGCCCGGTTCGGCCACGACCTCGATCACCAAGGTTGAATTCTTCGCCGGAACCGTCCTTGTTGGCACCGCGACCACGGCGCCGTACACCGCCGTTTGGATTCCGCAGGTTCTCGGCACGTATGGCATCACCGCAAAGGTCACCGACAATACCAGTGCCACTGCGACCTCCACGCCCGCGACCGTTGCGGTCAATGGCACGCTCGCTCTCACCCTGACCTCCCCCTCCGCCGGCGTCACGATTCCCGTCAACACGCCCCAGCAGATCGCCGCCAGCGCCAGCGCCAGCAACGGCACGATCGTCAGCGTGCAATTCCTCGCCAATGGCACCGCCATCGGCACCGCCAATTCGTTCCCGTACGTGGCGAACTGGACGCCGACGACCCCCGGCACCTACACCCTCCTTGCCGTCGGGACTGACAACACCGGTGCGATCGTCAATTCTTCGCCGATCACGGTCACGGTCGGCTCCGGCACCGCACCCACGGTCTCGATCGCCAGCCCGGCGGTCGGCGCTTCGCTCGGGGTCGGCACCAGTCAGACGATCGTCGCCAATGCCGTCGCCGGTTCCGGCACGATCGTCAACGTCCAGTTCTTCGCCAATGGCGCCTTGCTCGGGACCGATACGACGTTCCCCTACAACCAGACGTGGACGCCGACGGGCATCGGCTCGGTCGATCTGACCGCGGTCGCCACCGACTCGCTTGGCAACCGCACCACGAGCAACGTGATCCCGGTCACGGTAGCGGCCGTGAGTGCGGGCGCCCCAGTGGTCGCCATCACCAGCCCGCAGAGCGGTGCATCATTGGTCGTGGGGGCGACGGCGACCGTGGCGGCGACCGCCACCGATGCCGATGGCACGATCGCCAAGGTCGATTTCTTTGCGAATGGGGTGCTCCTTGGAACCGACACCAGCTATCCCTACAGCGTTTCGTTCACGCCCGCCGCCACCGGCAAGTATACGTTCACGGCGGTCGCGACGGACAACGGCGGCAATGTTACCACGAGTTCCCCGCTCACGGTCACCGTTTCCGGCGGCACCGCGCCCTCGGTCGCGATCGTTGCTCCCACGGCCAGCTCGGCGCTCGACGTGAATGTCACCCAGACGATCCTCGCCACGGCGACCTCGGCTTCCGGGGTCATCAACTCGGTCGAGTTCTTCGTCAACGGCGTGTCGTTGTCCGCCAAGAACACGTTCCCGTACTCGGCGTCCTGGACGCCGACGGCGGTCGGCACCTACGCGCTCACCGCGCGGGCCACCGACAATTTCGGCAATGTCACCGAATCCGCGGCGGTCATCCTCGCGGTTTCACCCGGCAGTCCGAATCTTCCTTCGGTCGCGCTGACTTCCACGCCCAACGGCTCCAGTGTCACCGTCAATCAGTCGGTCTTCGTTAGCGCGACGGCGCGCGATCCCGACGGCACGGTCTCCAACGTCGAGTTCTACGTCAACGACCGGTTGATCGGCTCCAAGGCCACCTCGCCCTATTTTGTGCAGTGGGTGCCCGCCACGGCCGGCTCCTACACGATCAAGGCCATCGTGACTGACGATGCCGGCAACCGCGTCACCTCGGCCGCGTCCGTGATCAACGCCACCACCCAGGTGGGCTCGGTGCCGGTGACCGGTCTCGTCTTCAACGATCCGACGGTGGATGCCACGGCGACCACGTCGCCCGCGCCATTTGTCCCGGTGAAGGTGGACTACGGTTCCAAGCTCATCATCCGGGCGGCGGCGGTGAAGGACGATGGCACGATCACCAACGTGCAGTTCTACGCCAACGGTGTGAACATCGCCTCGCTCACTGCCGCGCCGTATTTCACCACGTACCAGCTCAACACGCTCTCCGATGTCGTCCTGACCGCCCTGGTCACCGATTCCTCCGGGAACACGGTTTACACGAACCCGATCCTCATCAGCACCCAGCCTTCCCTCGGTGCGGCGGGCTCGGTGGTCACGCTCGTCAGCCCGCTCGAAGGCGCCACCTACGTCAACGGCGGCCAGATCGTCTTCAGCGCGACCCATAATTTCGGCACCGTCGTGCCGCCGAAGATCGATTTCTATGTTAACGGCAGCCAGTTCACCACGGTCACCACGGCCACGGGCGGCGCGGCCTCCTCGCCCTACCAGTACATCATCGGGCTGACGCGCGCCGGCACCTACATCATCCACGCCGTCGGCCGTTCCGGCAACACCACCACGGTGTCCGCTCCTGCCCGGATCACGGTGACTTCCAGCCGTGCGCCTACGGTGGCGATCACCAGTCCTGCTGTCGGCACCAGCTACACCGTCGGCACCGGGCTCACCATCGCCGCCAATGCCTCCTCGACGACCGGCCTGATCCAGAACGTCCAGTTCTTCGTCAACGGCGCGGCGCTCTCCACCAAGAGCACGACGCCGTACACCGCCGCGTGGAATCCCGGGGCCGCCGGCACGTATACGCTCACCGTGCTCGCGACCGACGACTCCGGCAATCAGACGCTCTCCGCCCCGCTTGTGCTCACCCTTGTCGCCAATGCGGCGCCCTCGGTGGCGATCACCAACCCCGCGGTCGGCACCGCCGTGAACGCCGGCAGCATCGTGAACCTCGTCGCCGCCGCCGCCGATGCGGACGGCACCGTGGCCTCCGTGCGCTTCCTCGCCAACGGCAACGCCGTCGGCACCGCGGCGACAGCCGCGCCGTTCTCCACGTCGTGGACGCCGACTGTCGCCGGCACCTACACGATCATCGCGCAGGCCACGGACAATTCCGGCAACGTGACGAATTCCGCCCCGATCACGGTCAACGTGGCGGGCAACCGTGCGCCCGCGATTGCGTTCACGAGCCCCAACAACGGCTCCGTCGTCCGCGTCGGCACCAGCTCAACGGTAACGGCCAGCGCCTCGGACACCGACGGCACCATCGCCAGCGTCCAGTTCTTCGCGAACGGCGTGGCCATCGCCCCCGCCGTCACGACGTTGCCCTATCGCGTGCAGTGGACCCCGGCCGCCGAGGGCATCTATCGTATCACCTCGGTCGCCATCGACAACGCCGGTGCCGCGACCACGTCGTCCACGCTCACCATCCTCGCGGTCGGCTCCGCCTCCGGCGGTTCCGATAACATCTACACGGGTGACTACTCCGGCAACGGCGAGATCGGCCGGTTCGCCGTCGTGACGGTCCGCGGCAAGACCGCCGCCTTCATCGGTTATTCCACGACCACGGTTGCCAAGACCTACTTCTTCTCCGGGCTGCCCGTCGATGGAAACGGCGCCTTCCTCGCGACCGACGCGGTCGGCCGCACCCTGCTCACCGCCAATACGAATGACACCGGGCTGTCCGGGTCGTTGGACAGCG
>JAPLTR010000046.1 GCA_026398065.1 Verrucomicrobiota bacterium
GGACCAATGACGAATGACTAATGACTAGTGCGCAGAGGGCGTGGCGCAGGGGGCGGAGAAGGCGGGCGAATGGCGAACGTCGAACAGAGGTGGACATGATGGTGGGAGGGGCTCGGTGACCGGAGGGAGGTGCGGGAGCGGGTGGGGGCGTAGAGCCCCTCCCACCGTTTCAGATGGTTTCGGACGCTTAGTTGGCGACGGAGTCGGCGGGGAGCTTCGGCGTCGTCTTCGGGAGGACGCGGGCCTTGGTGGCCTGCTCGAAGTCGTAGCCGTATCCAATCAGCTTGGACTCGGTGAAGGCCTGGCCGAAGAAGCTGATCGTGACCGGGAGGCCCTCGGGGGTCAGGCCGGCGGGGACGATGAGGTCGGGGAAGCCGGTCTCGTTGGCAAAGCTGGTGGGTGAGTCGCCGCCGGCACCGGGCACGGGGGGAGTCGGGGGATTGATCAGCGTCGCGGGGCGCGGCGAGGTCGGGTAGAGGATCGCGTCGAGCTTGTGCTTCTCGAAGAGGGCGACGATGCCGGCTTTGACCGCGGCGAGCTGCTCGTTCTTGATCGCGAGGTAGCTCGGATCGGTGAGGTCGAGCGTGCGCGTGGAATTGTACTTCAGCCCGAAGGCCTTGCCCGGGCTGCGGTAGTTGGTCTTCGGGTCGTTGGAGAGGGCGACGACCTCGTCGAAGCTCTTCGGGAAGCCGGCCTTGGTGGTCTTGAGGTACTGGGTGAGCTGCGCCTTGAACTCGGCGGCGACGAGGGTGTTGTAGATCGGCTGCTTGGCGGCGAGGAGGTAGGCGGGATAGCGGACCTCGTCGACGATGACGGCGCCGAGCTCCTTCAGCTTGACGATGGCGGCCTCGACGACGGCGTCGGTGCCGGCGTCCTTGCCCATGAAGTCGCGGGCGATGCCGATGCGGGCGCCCTTGAGGGAGCCGACCTTGAGAAACTTGGTGTAGTCGGTGGCGAACTTGCCCTCGCTCTTCTTGGTGGCGGGATCGGCGGGATCGACGCCGGTCATGACGCTGAGGGCGGCGGCGACGTCGTAGACGCTGCGGGCCATCGGCCCGGCGGTGTCGAACGCGAGGGCGAGCGGGATGATGCCGTCGCGGCTCATGAGGCCGTGCGTGGGCTTGAGGCCGACGATGCCGTTGGCGGAGGAGGGACCGCGGACGGAGCCGCCGGTGTCGGTGCCGAGACCGAACTGCGCGAAGCTCGCGGCGATCGCGGCGCCGGTGCCGCCGGAGGAGCCGGAGGGACCGCGGGTGAGATCATGGGGATTCTTCGTCTGGCCGCCCATCGAGCTGAAGCCGTTGGGCACCTGGCCGGCCTTGATAATCGCGGGGTCGGTGGTGCCGCTGACGCTGCCGCCGCTGCCGGCCCACTCGGAGAGATTCACCTTGGCGACGATGACGCAGCCGGCCTCACGGAGCTTTTTCGTGACGTAGGCGTCATCGGGCGGGAGGGAACCGGCGAGGAGCTGGGAACCGCCGGTGGTCGGGAGATCGAACGTGTCGATGTTGTCCTTGAGGACGATCGGGATGCCGTGGAGCGGACCGCGGACCTTGCCCGCCTTGCGCTCGGCGTCGATGGCCTTGGCGACCTCGAGGGCTTTCGGATTGAGGGTGATGACGGCGTTGATCTCCGGGCCCGCCTTGTCGTACGCGGCGATGCGGGCGAGGTAGGACTGGGTGAGTTTTTCAGAGCGGGAGCTTGCGGGCCTTGGTCGCCTGCTCGAAGTCGTAGCCGTAGGCGAGGAGCTTGGACTCGCTGTAGGCGGGGCCGAAGAAGCTGATCGTGACCGGCAGGCCCTCGGGGGTGAAACCGGCGGGGACGATGAGGTCGGGGAAGCCGGTCTGGTTCGCGATGTTGGTGGGCGAATCGGAGGGATTCGGGCCGGAGGGCTTGATGGGCTGTGCGGGACGCGGGGAGGTCGGGTAAACGATGGCGTCGAGCTGGTGCTTCTTGAAGAGCGACATCGTGACGGCCTTTGCGAGCGCGAGGCCCTCGTTGACCGCGGCGAGATAGGCGGGGTCGTCGAGGTCGAGCGCAACGGACTGGGAGTATTTCAGCGCGAACGCCTTTTCCGGGCTGCGGTAGCCCGTCTTCGGGTCGTTGGAGCCGGCGACGACCTCGTCGAAAGTCTTCGGGAAACCCGCCTTCGTGGTCTTCAGGTAGTCGGTGATCTGGGCCTTGAACTCGGCCTGCATGATGACGCTGGAGATGCCCTGCTTGGCCTGGAGATAGTACGGGGGGAACTTGACGGGATCGACGATGACGGCGCCGAGGGATTTGAGCTTGGCGATGGCGGCCTCGATCACGGCGTCGGTGCCGGCATCCTTGCCCATGAAGTCGCGGGCGACGCCGATGCGGGCGCCCTTGAGCGCGCCGACCTTGAGGAATTTCGTGTAGTCCGTGGAGAACTTGCCTTCGCTGGTCTTCGTGGCCGGGTCGGCCGCATCGACGCCCGTCATGACACCGAGGGAGAGGGCGACGTCGTAGACGTTGCGCGCCATGGGCCCGCCGGTGTCGAAGCTGAGGGCGAGCGGGATGATGCCGTCGCGGGAGAGGAGGCCGCGGGTGGGCTTGAGGCCGACGAGACCGTTGACGGAGGAGGGGCCGCGGATGGAGCCGCCGGTGTCGGTGCCCATGCCAAACTGCGCGAAGGTGGCGGCGATGGCCGCACCCGTGCCGCCGCTGGAGCCGGCGGGACCGCGGGTGAGGTCATGGGGATTCTTGGTCTGCAGGCCCATCGAGCTGAAGCCGTTCGGCACGGCGCCGAGCTTCGCGATCTCGGGCGGAGCGCCGCTGGTGCTGCCGCCGCCGCCGGCCCACTCGGAGAGGTTGACCTTGGCGAGGATGATGGCGCCCGCCGCGCGGAGCTTCTTCACGACGAAGGCGTCGTCGGGCGGGATCGAGCCGGCGAGGAGCTGGGAGCCGCCGGTGGTGGGCAGGTCGTAGGTGTCGTAGTTGTCCTTGAGGACGATCGGGATCCCGTGAAGGGGGCCGCGGATCTTGCCGGCCTTGCGCTCGGCATCGAGGGTCTTGGCCTCGGCGAGCGCCTTCGGGTTCATCGTGATGACGGTGTTGATCGCCGGGCCCTGCTTGTCGTACGCGTCGATGCGTGCGAGGTAGAGCGAGGTGAGTTTCTCGGAGGAGAGCTCGCCCTTGGCCATGAGGGCCTCGAGGTCGGCGATGGTGGCGGAGGCGAGGTCGAGCGCGTGCGACGGGCAGGCGACGACGAGGGCAAACAAGGCGGCGAGCAGGAGTCGTGGTTTCATGAGAGAGGAATCGCGGGAGGAAGTGACGGAAAGCGGGCCGGACGGGACGGCAGGCGACGGCATGTGAGGCCGCGGGCGCTGACAGAGAAAATAATTGCAACCAACGGGGCGGTGGGGCGTCCTAGGGTCAGCCTGATTGAGTCCGTGGTTTGCGTATGCGGTTGAGTGATTGGCGTTATTCAGCGGCAGGCGTTACCCCGGGCTCTTTCAGGCCCCATTTTTTTCGGGGGCGGAGAGAAGCCTCACGGAGGCATGGGCGAAGCCCGGCCGCGATGACGGCGGGCAGAGGGACCGACGCCCTGTGGCGTGGTCAGGGAAAGCAGGATCAGCGGCAGACGAGGCTCAGGAAGCGGAGAGCATCGCGGAGACGAGCGGGCGAAGGACTATGGTTGGTCCATGGTTTGCGGTTGCGGGGCGGAGTGATTGGCGAATCCGGTTTAGCACGCGAGATGCCACCCGGCCGAGGGGGCGGAGGCATGAATTATTTTCGCGTAACAACCCTGGTGAAGAAATCCACCGCGCATGGCGGCGGAAACTACTCAAAAAAAGACCGGCTCGGGTGAGCGAACCGGTCTGAGAGGAACGAGGTGCGGGGCGACCTCAGAACTTGCGGTTGAAGGTGATGTCGAAGTTCTGGACGAACTTCGGGGAGATCAGCTTTTCCGTGACGCCGCGGGTGTAGAGCTTCTTGTTCAGGACGTTCACGATGTTCGTGTAGAGTTCCCACTTCTTGCGGCGGACGCCGAAGGAGAGGTCGAGCGTGCGACCGGCGGGGATCTTGAAGGTCTGGAGGCGGTCGACGAACTGTGGGCCCTGGTGGAGACCGGTGGCCTGCACGAAGTAGCCGCTGTCGAAGGTGTAGGTGGCGGTGCCGTTGAGGACGGCGACCGGCAGGGACTCGACCTTGCGGTAGCGCGGATCGCTGTCGGGAATCGCGGTCTGCACGCGGCCGCCCCAGACGAAGGCTTCGGCGGGAAGCACGACCTTGCCGTTGGCGTCGACGACATCGGGGTAACCCGCGGCGCGACCGTCGATGCTGACCACACCACCCTGCAGGTAGTGTGCGTAGGACCAGGTGCCGGTCGTGGAGAAGCTGAAGTTCTTGTTCACGAGGTAGCGGATTTCGACCTCCATGCCGCGGGTGAGCGTCGAGGAGGCGGCGCCACCGACCGTCGAGATCGGGTCGAAGGAGGTGCGGGTCTGCTCATACGTCGCGACCGCCCAGAAGAGATTTCCCTTCGGGCCCATCGAGCCCTTGATGCCGGCCTCGAGGATTTCCGATTTGCCGACGAGGCTGTTGCGGGCGGTGTTGACGTTCACGCTCTGGTCGGAGGCGTTGTTGATGAGGACGGTCTGCTTGCCGGCCTGGACGTAGGGACGCAGGCCCCACGGAAGCTTGTAGCCGATGTTGATCATGCCGGAAGGACCGCCCGAGTTGCCCTTGCTCTCGAAGGCCTCCTGCGTGAACAGGCCGGTCGCGGTGTAGAGGTAGGACGCGCCCGCGCTGTTGCCGCCGCCCTTGTCGTAGACGCCGGAGCCGAGGTAGGAGTGGGCGTCGACGTAGTCCCAGCGGAAGCCGGCGAGGATGTTCAGCTTGTCGAAGAAGTTCTGGTCGGCGAGGACGCCGAGACCGCTGACGATGGTCTTGGACTTGGTGTACGCGGAAGGCGGGCTGCCGTCGTAGCCGAGCTTCTGGATCATGCTGTAGAACGTGTCGTTCGGCGTGAACGTGTTTTCGACGTTGCTGCTCTCGTTCAGCTGGAGATCGCGGCGGAAGTCATAGTCGGTCGGGCTGGTGCCGATGCGGGAGGACCACACGGTGTAGCTGTTGGCCGAGGCGAGGATGTCGGCGGTCCACCAGGGCTTCGGGGCGAACTTGCGGGAGTAGGTGATCTTGTCCTCGAAGGAGGTGACCTCCTGGCGCTGCGAGAAGGGGTTGCGGCCGTCCTTGATCTGACGGTGGCCGTCGACGAGAATCTGGTTCTTCAGCGTCCACTCGGTGTGGGAGTCGTTGATCATGTCGACGAAGAAGGTGCCGACGTTGGCGCGGTAGTAGTCCTCGCCGAAGCCCATGCGCTGGTTCCAGGGTTTTTGGACCCAGGTGTCGATGTCGAGGTCGAAGGCGGGCGGGAGCCAGAAGGACTGCTTGGGCGCGGCCTTGTTGGGGACCTGACCGGGGGCACCGACCGTATTGCCGTCGGAAACCGTCGGATAGACCTGGAGCTGGTAGCCGGAGCGCCGGCGGGCGGCGCCCGTGGCGGGATCGACGAAGCCGGCGGCGCCGTCGGTGGAGGCGTAGAGCGCGGCGGCCTGGGTGTCGGCGTAGCCGGCCTTGAACTGGGCGAGGGTGATCGTGCCGCCGGAGACCGGGCCGCCCTGCAAGGGGAGTCGGCGGTAGAAGGGATCGTTCTGCTGACCGAAGTAGTAGTTGCTCGGCCCAATGCCGGTGGTCACGCGGGCGGGATCGTTGGTCTTGGCGCTGCGCTGCGGGGTGCCCCAGAAGTAGGAGTTGCGGCTCTCGCGCTCCGAGATCTGGCCGTCGCGGTTCTCATCGAGCTGGTAGCTGAAACCGCCGCTCCAGTACGTGTTGGTCGCGATCTGATCGGCCGTGGTGCGGTTGGTGCCACCGGGGAGACCGCCGTTGCTCTTGTGGTAGACGAGGCCGGTCTCGACGCGGAGCTGGTTGGCGACGTCGATGGTGTACGTGGCCTGGAGGAGCTTCTGCTTGTCGAAGGTGTTCTGGAAGTAGTTGCCCGAGTCCTCCCAGTAGGCGTACACGGCGTAGCCGCCCTTTTTGCCCATGAGGTCGGCGGGACCGGCGACGTCGATGGTGGCGATCTTCTTGTCGTAGGCGCCCATGGTGAGACGAACGACGCCGCGCTCCTCCTCCAGGTACTTGCCGGTGGAGGCGCGGGCGGACTTCGGGATGAAGTTCACGTAGCCGCCGATGCGGCCGAGGCCGTAGATGGGCGAGGCGGGGCCGCGCACGATCTCGAGGCCGTCGTTGGCGCCCCAGATCGTGCGGAAGTTGCCCTGCGGGTCGATGCGCTTCATGCCGCGGAAGTAGAAGTCCGAGGTCTGGTTGCGGATCGAGATGTTGCCCTGCAGACCGTAACGGAAATTCGAATACGTGGACGGGGCGACCTTCACGAGGTCGTCCGACACGCGGATGCCGACCGTCTCCATCTGGGCGGTGGAGATGAGGGTGATGGCCTTGGGCGTTTCGCTCAGGGCCTTGTCAAAGCCGAACGCCGAGCCGACCGGGCGGTCGGTCAGGAGGCCGGTCGGGTCGAGCTTCTTGTCGCCGGCGATGAATTTCTCGAGGAGGACGATGTCCTCCTTTTTCTCGGTCTCGGCGGCGTAGGCCGCGGGCATGCTGACAACGACCCAGGCCAGCCATGGGGCGAGGCGGCTGAGGCGGCGGTGATGGTTCAGTGGTCTGTGGTTCATAGGGAAAGGGACGGACCTTTGCGTTGGCTGACGGAAAATCAGTGGGTATCGAACACGGCCTGATAGAGCCTGAGCTTCGTCTTGATGGCGGAGAGCTCGGCCGAGGTGGGCTTGAGCGGATCCTTTGCGGGCGGCAGTGCGCCGAAGCGGAGGAGGCAGGCCATGAGGAGGATGCGGGACTTGGTGGCGGTGAGGTTGCCGGACTCGATCCGGAGATTGTCGTCGCTGGGGGCCATGAAGCCGCTGGCGTTGCCGCGCGGGGACTGCACGACGGGGAAACCGCTGAGCGCGGCACGGTCGAGCGCAGCCTCGACGGGGGCGACCTGGCTCCCGTAGGGGGCGAAGCCTTCGCCGACGAAACCGGCGAGCACGGGCGGACCGGAGAGGAGCGCCTCGAGTCGCGCGAGGATCTCGACCTGGCCCCCGGCGTCGCGCGCGGTGTCGTTGTCGGTCTGCCAGCGGGCCGACTTGGCGATGGTGACGTAGGGAATCGCGGCGGGGAGCAGCGCGCCGTCCTTGTCCTTCACCGCGAAGGCGACGGAGGTCAGGCCGGAGGCGCCGCGCGTGACGGTCTCGACGGAGGCGGGGATCTGCGAGAGGCGGACATCAGAGCGATGGGTGCTCTTCCGCACGGAGAGAAACGTGAGGCGGGGAACGTAGTCGGTCGTGCCGACCAGGCCGCCGAAGCCGCCGGTGGTAACGTAGCCGCCGGGGCGGGCGTCGCCTTTCTGGACCTCGCGGGCGTTGAAGATCTGCTGGTCCTGGATCATCACGGCGCCGACGCGGTCGCGGCCGGAGCCGTCGTCCCACACACGGCCGGTGATG
>JAPLTR010000389.1 GCA_026398065.1 Verrucomicrobiota bacterium
TCGAGGCCTTCGGCAACTGGACGATCCCCGGCGCCTGGCGCTTCGTGCTGGAGTTCCCCACTCCCGCACAACTGGAGCGCGCCGGCCGGCGCCGCTGGCAACACTTCCTGCACACGCACCGGCTGTGGCGGGAGAGCACCGCGGCACACCGGCTGGAAGTGTTTGCCCGGGCCAGCCAGTTTGCCGGCTCCGCGCCGACCACGGCCGCAAAGAGCCTGCTCGCCCACGCGCTCGCGCGGCTGCTGCTGTCGTTGGAGGAACAACTCACGCTGTATCGCCGCCAGATTGAAGCCGTGTTTGCCCGTCACCCCGATCACGATCTCTTCGGCTCGCTCCCCGGCTCCGGGGACAAACTCGCTCCGCGGCTGCTCGGCGAGATCGGCGACGATCGCGCCCGCTTCCACAGCGCCGCCGGCTTGCAGGAGATCGCCGGCACGGCGCCGGTCACGGTCAAGTCCGGCCAGTCCTGCTGCCAACACTTGCGCTATGCCTGCAACGACACGCTGCGCGCCACCGTGCACCTCTGGGCCGACCTCAGCCGCAAACGCTGCGCGTGGGCCGAGGCCTACTACCAGGCTCACCGCGCCAAGGGCCAATCCCACGCCTGCGCGCTGCGCTGTCTCGGCCAGCGCTGGCTGAAAATCCTCTGGAAGATGTGGCAGACCCGCACCTGTTACGACGAAGCCCTCCACACTCGCAACCAAACCCGCCACGGCTCCTGGATCCTCACCCTCCCTTCCACACCCTCATGAAAAATCACTTCTCAACTGAGAGAACATCTTTCAGGAAAACAGCAATCGCTCCGGCATCGATAGACCACTCCGAAACCCGGCGATCCTCTGCCGACTTGGTCCTGCGCTTTGGAATCACACTTTTTTGGGGATCCAATCCACGGAAGAATACTCGATCTCGAACGAACACCGCATCGCCGACGCGATAAAACAGCCATGCACGAGATATCACGCGCCCACGTCGCCAAACAGGCAACGCGACCTTCTTCTTTCTTCCGAACAATGTCGCGAGCAGACGCCGCCACTCACGCTCCAAGGCTGTTGTCGTCGACTTCATGCTAACGCCGAAATCTTCTTCAAATGCCCCAATGCGAATTCGCGCTAGCTTCTTCCGACGGTCAATGAAGTGGAGATCAAACACGGTGTCTTTAGCCTAACGTTGCCTGTCGCATAACGTTGCACTCAGCCGCGGCAGGGCGCCAGCCCGGACGTCGGTTGGGGCGAATGGTTGGGCGCTTTTCTTCAACCTTCAGTCTCCGGCTGAGATAAGCTTAACGCCTCTGCGCTGCGCTTCCTGTGCGAGATCAAGCAAGCTGCGAATCGTCAGCAGCGCTTTCTCCCGGGACAGCACTTCTCTTCTTTCGGTTTCCTTCTTCATATCGGCTCCATCCCAACCGAGAAGCACACTCCATTCGGCGGGTCGACCGAGCACATCGATCTCCGCACTACGAAGCTCGTCCACGAGCCGTTCAAGCTGGTAACCGCCGATTTCAGCGTTGCCGTACAAGTCAACGAGTTCGGGCCCGCTTCCCGGTAAATTGGCCGAGGCAAAGTAGCGGTAGAGAAACCTGTAGGTCGCCGAATCGTCCAATTCGACTCCTTGTGGTCGTTCAGGCTGATCAGCATGCCCCGATGCTTCGATGGAAAGAAACGCGGCCATTTTCTGACCGACGTTGTGCTCAGCCGCGTCCGGGCTCAAGCCCGGTCGTCGGTTGCGGCGAGTGGTTAGGCCGATTTCTATCTTTTAGGACAACGAAACCGGCGATGGCGCTCGCGCAAAAAAGGACTCCGGTCAAAAGGAACTGCCAACCAGACATCGGTTGGGGTCCACCTCCCTTCAAATCTGAAACGATTCTCTTTCTTCATTTTGCTGCCACGCGAGATTCGATGCCTTGGTTGGCAACGGCTCGGCAATACTCTTCTGCGCGCCACTGGGGCAAAGGACTTCTCATTCCTACTGGTTAGCCCTTTTTTTCATTTTCGCGCGCCGGTGGCGTAAAGGTGATCGATGCAATAGGCAACGCCGCGAACTTTCCTCTTCTCGCATCCTAGCCAAACACACTGCTCTTCCGTCTCTCCGCCGCGACGCTGAAGCAACAACGCCTTCTCTTGCTCGGAGAAAACTGGCGAGGACCAGTCGGGCCGAAACGCGCCGATCTTCCAGGCAAACCGCTCTTGGTATTTGTCTGCGGCGTCGATTCGCCAATGCGTGCCACAAACTTCGCATCGCAGCAGTTCGTGCCAATTCTCTCGAGCGACAATCTTCGTCACTGGCCGGATCTTTCGAGAGAGGCTTCGCCCGGGAGTGTAGTAGTCGTATTCTGGCAAACTGGCGCACTCGCAGCTCATTCTTTGGCTAACAGTGTTATTCGCCCTTACCCGATTGCCTTACTCGCAGCGTAGTCATGGACCTTAGGAGAGGCTGTAAAGCAATGAGGGGCAATGAACAAATCGGAAGGGTGAGGCTTTGCGCAGCCCGCCAGGTGCCTGCAAAAAGCCTTACTTGTGGGTCATCCTGCCAGCCCGCCCAACTTGCTGCGGAAGGGGCGGATCGGGCGGCATTATCGGCAGGAGGGTGCCGGTGGGCCGAGCGGGAGGAGCGGCCGAAATCGGGGCGGGCGCGGTTGAGGAGTTGGTTGCGAAACCGCGGCGGCGGGGAGGAACCCGCGCTTGGGGCTTGAAGTTACCGCCAGGCGGCGGACGAGCCGGGTAGGGTTAATGTTGACAAGAGTGGAATAAAAGAACCTATTGCGGTTGCGCCGATCCCGCGTAGGGGAGGGGCGCGCTTTCCAGCTTTCGTCTGTGGGCGTGAAGTTCACCCGGCGGACGTCGCGGAGAGACGTCCCTCCCTTAAGCCGCCGGCCTCTTTCATCGATCAGTCAACAAATCAACCCACTCCCTCCCATGACCCGTACTGGAAAAATCGCCCGACTGCCGCGCGCGGTGCGCGAAGAACTCAACCGCCGGCTCCTCGATGGGGAGTCCGCGCGACGGCTGGTGGCCTGGCTCAATGGCCAGGCGGAGGTGCGGGCGATGCTCGCCGAGCATTTCGACGGGCGGGCGATCCGGGTGCAGAGCGTCTCGGAGTGGCGGGCGGGCG
>JAPLTR010000651.1 GCA_026398065.1 Verrucomicrobiota bacterium
TCAATCGCGCCGTCGCCATCGCCATGGCCGACGGGCCGGAAAAGGGCCTGGCTCACCTAGAGAGCCTCAGCCTGCCCGGCTACCACCTGCTGCCGGCGGCCCGGGCCGATCTCCTGCGACGTCTCGGCCGCAATCGCGAGGCCGCGGTTGCCTACCGCGAGGCGCTTCAATGGGTGAAAACCGATTCCGAACGCCGCTTCCTCGAACGCCGCCTCGCCGAGGTGTCGCTGTAGCCTACGGAGAGAATTGCGCGGAAGATTTCCGCGGGCCGTCGAAAACCGCCCGCGGCATTCGACTCAGGGATATCATCCCTCATGAACGCCCCCTCCTCCCCTCCCCGCATCGTCGCCCGCGCCGAATGGCTGCTCGCCCGTCAGTCCCTGCTTGCCCGCGAAAAAGAACACCAACACCACCGCGACGCGCTCGCCGCGGAGCGCCGCCAACTTCCCTGGGTGAAAGTCGACCGGCCCTACTCCTTCGACGGACCCGACGGCCGCGAAACCCTGGCCGAACTCTTCGGCGGCCGCAGCCAGCTCGTCGTGTATCATTTCATGTTCGGCCCCGGCTGGGAGGAGGGCTGCAAGAGCTGCTCCTTCTGCATGGACCACGCCGATCCCATGCTGCCCCACCTGCGGGCGCGGGACGTCACGCTGCTCGCCGTCTCCCGGGCTCCGTATGCGGAACTCGCCGCATTTCAGCGCCGCATGGGCTGGAAATTCAAATGGGTCTCCTCCGGCGACTCCGGTTTCAACACCGACTTCCACGTGTCGTTCACGCGGGAGGAAATGGAAGCGGGCCGGGTGAACTATAATTTCCAAACCTTTCCGCCCGGCTTGCTGCCCGTCGAGGAACTGCCCGGCGTCAGCGTGTTCGCCCGGAATGCCGCCGGTGACGTCTTCCACACCTACTCGGCCTACGCCCGCGGCTGCGAACCGCTGCTGGGCACCTATCACGTGCTCGATCTCATGCCCAAGGGTCGCGATGAGGAAGGCCTCGCCCATTCGATGGCCTGGGTCCGCTACCATGACCGTTACGACGAAACCAACGCGGTCGATTCCACCGCTCCCTATCAGCCGCCTCGCGGCTCGTTGTTTCGTCCCGGCTGCGCCGACACCCATGCCTGACCACGCCTCGCTGCCGGCACCGCGCGCGAGTCGGCGGACGCGCGCGCTCCGAGCGCTTCGCTGGCTCCTCCCCGGCGTCGGACTCGCCCTGATCCCGAAGTGCCCGGCGTGCCTCGCCGCCTACCTCGCCCTCGGCACGGGCCTGGCGGTGTCGCTGCCGGTCGCCGAGACTTTGCGCACCGGGCTGTTCGTCGTCTGCGGCGGCGCGCTGGGCTGGCTCGCGCTCAACCGGCTTCGGCGCCTCCGGGCGGCCCGCTCACGCCACCCTTGAACCCCCCGTGGCCTCAGGCCCGGGGCGGGCGGCCCCGCACGTCCTTCAAGACCGGACTCGCGTCGAGGACCGGCCGCACCTCGACCGTCAGACCGATTGCGAGGCCCGGGCATTTCTTCGCGATCGCCGTAGCCTCGTCG
>JAPLTR010000167.1 GCA_026398065.1 Verrucomicrobiota bacterium
CGCCACCGAGCTCGCGCGCCGCGGCGCCGCGCTCTTCCAGTCCGTCGGCTGCGGCGCCTGCCACGCCGTGCGCGGAACCCCCGCCGCCGGAACCCTCGGCCCCGACCTCACCCACGTCGGCAGCCGCCGCGCCCTCGGCGCCGAGACCCTCCCCAACGACGCCGCCTCCTTCGCGCGCTGGATCACCCACCCCGAATCCCACAAGCCCGGCGCCCTCATGCCCGCCTTCGCGATGCTGCCCTCCGACGACGTGCGCGCCCTCGCCGCCTACCTGGAAGCCCTCCCATGAACGACGAGCCCGCCGACCTCGAAGCGCTCGCCGAGGCCCCCTCGCAAGAGACCCAGCGCGGGCAGCGCGAGCGCCTCCTCGCCGCCTGGAAGATGCCGGTGGGGTGGCGCGCCTGGTCGGCCGTCAACAACACCGCCGTGGGCAGGTGGTACATGACCGCGGCCTTCGGCTTCTTCCTCTTCGGCGGCGTGCTCGCCCTGTTGATGCGCATTCAACTGGCGATTCCCGACAACCACTTCCTCTCCGCCGAGAGATACAATCAGGTCTTCACCATGCACGGCACGGTGATGATGTTCTTGTTCGCGATACCGATGTTCGAGGCCTTCTCCATCTTCGTGTTGCCCCAGATGCTCGGCGCCCGCGACCTGCCCTTCCCCCGCCTCTCCGCCTTCGGCTTCTGGAGCTACCTCCTCGGCGGAACCTTCTTCTGCGGCTCGCTCCTCTTCAACGTCGCCCCGCGCGGCGGCTGGTTCATGTACCCGCCGCTCACCACCCGATATCAGCCCGACCTCGGCGCCGACTTCTGGCTGCTGGGACTCTCCTTCATCGAGGTCGCCGCCATCGCCGCCGCCGTCGAGCTCATCGTCGGCGTCCTCAAGTGCCGCCCGCCCGGCATGCGACTCAACCTCATCCCCCTCTACGCCTGGTACCTGCTCGTGGCGGCGGCGATGATCCTCTTCGCCTTTCCGCCCGTCATCGCCGGGAGCCTCCTGCTGGAGGTCGAGCGCGCCTTCGACTGGCCCTTCTTCGACCCCGCCCGCGGCGGCGATCCGCTGCTCTGGCAGCACCTCTTCTGGCTCTTCGGCCACCCCGAGGTCTACGTCATCTTCCTGCCGTCGGTGGCCATCGTCGCCATGATCGTCCCCACCTTCGCGCGCCGCGCCATCGTCGGCTACTCGTGGATCGTCCTCGCCGCCGTCGGCACCGGCTTCCTCAGCTTCGGCCTGTGGGTGCACCACATGTTCACCACGGGGCTCCCGGGCATCTCGCTCGGGCTCTTCTCGGCCGCCTCCGAGGCCGTCGCCATCCCCACGGGCATCCAGCTCTTCTGCTTCATCGCCACCCTCGCCGCCGGCCGCGTCACCGCATCGGTCCCGATGCTCTTCGCCTACGGCGGACTCGCCGGCTTCGTCGTCGGCGGACTCACCGGCGTCATGGTCGCCCTCGCCCCATTCGACTTCCAGGCCCACGACACCTTCTTCATCGTCGGCCACCTCCACTACGTCCTCATCGGAGGATCGATCTTCCCTGTAGTAGGAGGCATCTACTATTTCTATCCGCTGTTCGATGGCAAGCGCCTCTCCGAAAGGCTCGGGCGCGTCGCCTTCTGGCTGGCCTTCACCGGCTTCCACATCACCTTCCTCCCGATGCACCTCACGGGGCTGCGCGGCCTGCCCCGCCGCGTCTACA
>JAPLTR010000464.1 GCA_026398065.1 Verrucomicrobiota bacterium
TCGCTCGCCCAGATCGCCGCGTAAGCTTCGTAGAGCGGCAGCTTCGCGCCGCCGGCGTCAAACTCCCGGCGGAACAGCCTCCGCTCCCACGCGAGGTGCCGCTCGATCGTCGGCCACATCTTCCTCGCAAAGTCCACGTCGCCCGTCCAGCGCAGGTGCCGGAACAGCGCGTCGATGAACACGAGGTTCATGTCGTAGTGGGAATTCGACATGTCGCCGTTCGAATGCAGCCCCGTCTCGTTGCGCGCCAGGTTCGTCTTCTCCTCGGGCGCCGGAAGTTTCTCCGGCACGGGGTCCAGATTCTGCCGGCCCGCCCAGTACTCGAAGTGCTTCCGCGCCCGCTCGTGCCAGCCGAGTGCGTCGAGCGCGTAGGGCCCGCGCCAGCCGAGGAGTTTGGTCCGCCACGCGATCGCGCCGTGCATGATCGCCTGATCGGGCTCATCCCACACGGCGTCGGCCGCGACGTTCAGGGCCCCGACCGCCGCATTCAAGAACGGGTCCGGCGTTTCGACGCTCACCCGCGACCGCAGCGTGGCGAAGTGCCGCTCCGTCTCCGCGAACCGGCGCGGCAGTTCCTCCGGGGTGTAGGCCGGCGGCAGCTTGAATTTCGGCGGCGCGCGCTTCGCGCCCGGGCGCTCCGCGGTCACCTCCTGATAGGTCGCGAGGTCGGCCGCCGCCGCTTCCGCCGTCGCGACCCGCTGCAAGGAGATCAGCATCGGCTGGCCATTCGCCAACGCGGCGCGACCGACCGCGACCGGCCGCGCCGGCGCGACCAGGTATTCCGCCGTCAGCAAGGTCGCGGGCGCGGACCACTGGCCCGCATCGGCGATCCGCCACTGCGCGCCCGCCGGCCCGAGTCCCACGATATTCGCGGCCTTCGCCGTCAGCGTGAAGCCGCCCGCCCCGAGCGCGATCGCGTTGCCCTGACAGAACTCCGGCTTGAGCTGAAACCACTCGCTGATCGGCACGCGCTCGGTGCCGATGTCGCCGTCGCGCGTGCCGCGCTGGCCGCTGACCCCGCCGTAGGCCCAGATGAGTTCGACGCCGGCCGCCATCCCCTGCCCTTCGGCGCGGACGATCAGCCCCTCCGTCTCGTGGTACGCGAGGGCCGCGAGCCGTAGCACAGCCTCCGTCCCAAGCAGCGGATCGCGCACCTCGTAGAGCAGCGAACCGGGCCGGTAACGCGTCTCGATCTGCGCCGCGTCGTGCAGCCACTTCGTGCCGCCCGCGCTGTGCACGCCCAGCCGGAGGTTGCCACCCCGCCCGGGCAGGTAGAGCACGAACTCGGGCTTGTCCCCGCCGTCGCTGCGGAACGCCGAGTTGCCGCCGTAGAGCGGCCGGTTGAAAAACTCCGCGCCGTTCGCGATCACGAAGTCCGCGCCATCCGGCCGGTAACGCAGCGGGCGCTCGATGTTGCCGGTCAGATTCGGCCACAGCTTTTGCGCGGACGGTGCCTGGGCGAAGGCCGAGGCGGTGACAAGGAGACCTAACAGGGCGAACAGTCGGGGCATGGTGCCAGCGTGGCGGCGCGCGCCGCGATTTCCAGCCCCGTGCGGTCAGACCGTCCGGCTCACCAGCGGGTCGCCTTGAATTTCCAGCCCGGCACTTTCTTCTGCATCTCCGGCTCGTCGTTGCGCTCGGTGAAACCGCAGCGCTGATAGTTCTCGTGGGCGCGCGCGAGGGCCGCCCGGTCGAGTTCCACGCCGAGCCCGGCGCCTTTCGGGAGCGTCACGCAACCGCCCTCGATCTTTATGCGCCCGCCCACGATGATGTCCTCCCACTGCCAGGGATAGTGCGTGTCGAGGGCATAGCTGAGGTTCGGCATCGCCGCGCCCAGGTGGGTCATTGCCGCGAGCGAGATGCCGCCGTGATTGTTCGAGTGCATCGAGACCCCGCGGCTGAAGATGCGGCAGTGCGCCGCCAGTTCCATCGAGGCGCGCAGCCCGCCCCAGTAGTGGTGGTCCGTCAAAATGATGTCCTCCGATGCCTGCTTCACGCTGCCCGGCAGGTC
>JAPLTR010000566.1 GCA_026398065.1 Verrucomicrobiota bacterium
AACAAAGTCACCGCCGTCTTCCACGGCCACGACCATTTCTACGGTTACCAGCAGCTCGACGGCATAGTGTATCAGGAGTGCCCGCAGCCCGGCACGCCGAACTTCTCCACGGGCAGCCAGACCGACGGCGAATATGTCCAAGGCACGATTTTGCCCAACTCGGGCCACCTTCGCGTGACGGTGTCGCCCGAGAACACCAAGGTCGAATACGTCCGCGCCGCGCTGCCCACACAGGAGACGGCGGTCCTGAAGAACCGCACCATCTCGCACACCTACACGATGGCGCCGACCAACTGACCCGACGATGACCCGCTGCTTCACCGCCCTACTCTTTCTCGCCTGCACGATGGCCCGTGCCGCGGATTTCCCGGGCACGAGTGTCCTCGGTCGTCCAACCAATCATTCGATCGCGGTCAATCTCCTCGCGCCCTCAGCGCTCTCAACCTACCTCGAATTCGGCACGCAGCCGGGCAACTACCCCGGCCAGATCGAGCCCGTTTCGCTCGTGGCGAATTCGCCGCAGGAAGTGACCATCGATGGGCTAACGGCCAACACGCGGTACTTCTACCGCCTCCGTTTTCGCGCCGCCGGTGCCACCGCGTACGACGCCGGCCCCGAGTATGCGTTCATGACGTCACGGTCCCCCGGCAGCACGTTTGTGTTTGGCGTCCAGGGCGACTCCCATCCCGAGCGCGCCGGGCAGATGTTCAACGCCGCGCTTTACACCCGCATGATGCAGACCGTCGCCGCCGACGCGCCGGATCTGTTTTTCACGCTCGGCGACGACTTCAGCGTCGACACGATCAACCAGGCCAACCCCGCCGCGGTGACCCGGGACCAAGTGATCAACCGCTACGTGATCCAGCGGCCCTACCTCGGGGTGCTGGGCCGGACCGTTCCGATCTTCCTCGTCAACGGCAACCACGAACAGGCCGCCCGATATCTGCTCAACGGCACGCCGAACAGTGTGGCGGTCTGGGCGCAGAACGCCCGCAACGCCTACTACGCGCAGCCGGCGCCGGATGATTTCTACACCGGCAACACCGAGCAGATCCCGTTCGTCAGCGGTCCCCTCCGCAATTTCTTCGCGTTCACCTGGGGCGACGCGCTGTTCGTTACGCTCGATCCCTACTGGGGTTCGCCGGTCGTGGTGGACAATGACTTTCTGGGCGGCCCGAAGACTGCCAACGCCTGGTCCATCACCCACGGCGACCTGCAATACAACTGGCTCAAGGCCACGCTCGAGCAGAGCCGGGCCAGGTACAAATTTGTGTTCGCCCATCACGTGATGGGCACCCAGCGCGGCGGCATCGATGTCGCGCTCAAGTACGAATGGGGCGGGCAAAACGCCAACGGATCGCCGGGGTTCGCCGCCAACCGCCCGACCTGGGCCAGGCCGATTCATCAGCTCATGGCCGACAACCAGGTCACGATCTTCTTCCAGGGCCACGACCACATCTTCGTGCACCAGCAGCTCGACGGCGTGACCTATCAGTCGCTCGGCAATCCCGCGGACAACAATTACTCGCTCTTCAACGACGATGCCTACGCGACTGGCGAGCGTTTTCCGAATTCCGGCTACGCGCGCGTGACCGTCACACCCGACCAGGGCGTGAAGGTGGATTATGTCCGCACCTACCTGCCCGCCGACGAGGGACCGGGCAAGGTCCACGGCTCCGTCACGTTCAGCTACATCGCCGGTCTCCCGCAGGGTTCGACGCCGGTCATTGCCGTGCAGCCGAAATCGCAGGCGGTCTCCGTCGGTCAGCCGGTCACCTTTAGCGTGAGCGCCAACGCCTCGCTCCCGCTCACCTATCAGTGGCAGTTGAACGGGGTGAATCTCGTCGGCGCGACGACGGCCGTCCTGGGACTCCCGTCGGTCAGGGCCACCGACGTCGGCGCCTACACCGTCGTCGTGAAGACCTCGGCGGGGTCCGTCACGTCGGCGACGGCCAATCTCGTGATCGGCACGAGCCGCCTCGCCAATCTTTCGGTGCGCTCCACCGCCGGCACCGGCAGCGATACGCTCATCGTCGGCGCGGTGGTCGGGCCGGGGGACAATGAGACCGTGCTCATCCGCGGGATCGGGCCGGGCCTCGCCCAATTCGGCGTGACAGGTGCTCTCCCCGATCCCGTGCTCACACTCAACGACAACCGGAATGCGGTGGTCGCCACGAACGACGACTGGGCCAGGGGCACGAATGCCAACCAGACGGCCGTCACCGCCGGCCAGGTGGGGGCCTTCGCGCTGACGAACACCGCGCTCGATTCCGCCCTCCTTACGACGCTCGCCCCCGGCAGCTACTCCGCGGTCCTCACCGGCAAGAACAACGCCACCGGGGTCGCGCTGATCGAGGCCTACGACGCCTCCACGCAGCCGACGGCCGCCCGCCTCGTCAACATGTCGGCCCGCACGCGCGTCGGCACCGGCGCCGCCATCCTCATCGCCGGTTTTGCGATCAAGGGCGACGCCCCGAAGCAGGTGCTGCTGCGCGCGATCGGTCCGACCCTGGCCGGATTTGGCGTCACTGGCGTGCTCGCCGATCCGCAGCTCGCGCTTTTCCGCCAGGGCGTGGCCGCCCCGCTCCAGCAGAACGACAACTGGCTCGCGTCGCCCAACGCGGCGCAGATCGGCCTGGCGGCCGCCCAGGTCGGCGCGTTTGCGCTCCCCGCCAATTCTCACGACTCCGCCCTGCTTGTCACCCTCGAACCCGGCACCTATTCCGCCCAGATCAGCGGCGTCGGCGACACCGCGGGCGTGGCGCTCGTCGAGATCTACGAAGTACCATGAAACGTTTGCTGCTCTTCCTTGCCCTGACCGTCGGCCCCCTGCCCGCCCAGCCGCCCGCGACCCTGGTCAAACCGACCGTCGCCAACACGATCACGCTCACCGCGTACGCGGACAACTGGTGTGCGATCTTCATCAACGGCAAGCTGGTCGCCGTCGACTCGATCGACTTTCTCCCGCACAACCAGATCTCCGTCAAAATCCTCCCCGAGTATCCGCTGACGATCGCCGTGCTGGCGAAGGACAACGCCGACCCGTCCACCGGGCTGGAATACGGCAACCAGATCGGCGACGCCGGGTTCATTCTCAAGCTCGGCGACGGCACCGTCACGAACGCTAAATGGAAGGCGAAGGCCTTCTTCACCGGCCCGCTGAACTCCGCCATCGCCAGCCCGCAGGTGACCCGCACGCCGCTGCCGGCCCGCTGGTACGCACCCGACTTCGACGACAGCGCATGGGGCTTTGCGACCGAATACACCGCGGCCCGCGTGGGCCCCGACGGCGACTATGTCGCGGCGGATTTCACCGGCGCGGCGTTCATTTGGACGAACGACCTGAACCTCGACAACACGGTCATCTTCCGGACGACCGTGCCGGCGCCCGCTGGTTACGTGAAGCGGTGGAACACCACGCCGGACCTCGACGTGAGCCAGTTGCCGGCCGAGTTGTTGCCCGTGAGCACGGCGACCGGCACCGCCGGCCAGCTCGCCAACCTCTCCACCCGCGCCCAGGTCGGAGTCGACGCCAACATCCTCATCCCCGGCTTCGTTATCGGCGGCGCGACCGCCCGCACCGTGCTCGTCCGGGCCGTGGGTCCCGGTCTGGTGCAGTTTGGCGTGGCGGGAACGCTGGCCGATCCGACCCTCACGGTCTTTCGGGGCTCGGCCGCGATCGCGAGCAACGACAACTGGCAGGAGCAGGCCAACGCCGCCGCGGTCTCGACGGCCGCGGTGCAGACCGGAGCGTTTGCGCTCGCGCCGGGCAGCAAGGACAGCGCCCTCGTCCTCTCGCTCGAACCGGGCGCCTACACCTTCCAGGTTGCGGGCGCGGGGCGCACGACCGGCGTCGCGCTCGTCGAAGTGTATGTCCTCCCGTAAGCCGCAGCCCATCTCTCCATGAATCTCCCACTACGTTTATCTCATCGCTGGCTGTCCCTGGTCTTGGCGCTGGCGGGCAGTGGCCTCTCCGCCCACGACGGCTCCCACGGCCCCCCCGAACTCGACGCGATGATCGCCGCCTGGCGCGCTGAACAGGCGGCGGCCACCGGCGTCACCCCGGGCGTCGCGGCGGCCCCGCCGGCGGGCTACGGCGCCGCGATGGCCGCGTCGTTCGGCGCGTTCCGACCGCGCGTGCGTTCCTACTACGACGCGACGACTTTCTACGTCGAATCCGACAATGTCCCCGATCCCGCGCTGATGCCCACGCTCATGGTCGGAATCACGTCGTGGCAGCAGCAAATTCCGGTGCCGACATCATATTTCGCCTCGACCACCAATCCCGAGCGCGACCAGGGCTCGATCGGGTTTGGCAAGCCCAACGTCTGGCGGCTTCCTCTGGTGCCCACGCCCTCCGCGTCGCCGATTCCGATCTCCGCCGGCAACTTTCAGCGCGGCGCGATCGCCGTGGGCGCCGACGGCATCGCCATCTTCAACCCGCGCAACAACACCGGCCGCGTTTCGTACGAAATCGGCGAACTCGACCTGTACGGCGGCCACTGCGGCCTCGCCGACGACTATCACTATCACATCGCACCCGTCCACCTGCAGGCCGTGCTCGGCATCGACCAGCCGGTCGCGTGGGCCCTCGATGGGTATCCGATCTACGGTTACACCGAGCCCGACGGCTCGCCACGCCAGACCCTCGATGCCGACGGGGGCCACAGCCACGGCGCATGGAACTATCACTACCATGCGATCGGCAGCGCCGCGACCGGTCCCGCCGCGCCCTATCTGCCCGCGGCATTTCACGGCACCGTGATCAATTTCGGCGGGCAGGTCGATGGCCAGCCCGAGGTTCAAAGCCTACGGCAGTCCGGCACGGGCGGTTACACCGCCCAGGCGGTGGCGGGCGCGCGCATCGTCGGCTACAAGAACCCGGTGGCCTTCGACGTCGACGCTGCCGGCAACCTGTCCGAGTCCCTCACCGGCACGCCCTCGACCGACCAATTCCTCATGCGCGTGCAGATCGGCAACACCACCTACGACGAGTGCTGGCGCATCAACCGCAGCGCCAACCCGAAGACGATGACCGTCACCTGGCGGCTGCCGTCGATCGCCCCGACGACCACGACCTACAACAACGGCGGGAACCGCCTCACGGCTTACGGCTTGGCCACGTTCTCCCTGAAGAAAGTGCCCGACACCGGCCAGACGATCGATGTGCCGGGCGTGACCGGGGAGGACGCCGACTACACGATCAACCCGCCCAGCTATACCGACAACGGCAACGGCACGATCACCGACAACGTCACCGGCCTCACGTGGCAGAAGGTCGACAACGGCGAATCGACGTGGGAAAACGCGCTCGCCCGCGCCGCCGGCATCACCACCGGCGGCTTCACGGACTGGCGCCTGCCGACGCCCACCGAGTTGTTCAGCATCATGAACCACAACAACGGCAACCCCGCCGCGCTGAACACCGCCTTCTTTCCCAGCAACGCCGCCGGCGCCGCCGAATACTGGTGGACCAGCGACATCTATGGGGCCGACGCGACCAAGGTATGGTGCGTCAACGCCGGCGGCGGGCTGGGCCCGAAGCCGAAGTCCGAAACGATCGGCGCCGGCGGCACCCTCCGCTATCACACCCGCTACGTGCGCGGGGCGAAGCCCTCCAACGGCCACAACTACGTCAACCATCTCGACGGCACCGTCACCGATCTCGACACCGGGCTGATGTGGACGCAGGTGCCCGCGTCCGCGCGCAGCTGGAGCGCGGCGCTCACCTACGCCGAGTCACTCACGCTTGCCGGTTACACCGACTGGCGCCTGCCCAACATCAAGGAACTCCAGACGCTCGTCGACGTCACGCTAGCCACCGCCACCACCCAGAACGGCGCGCAGGCTCCCGTGAATCGCGTGCTTTTTCCGTCCGCGACGACGCAGGCCACGGCCTATTGGTCGTCGACGGTGCTGCGGCCCGGCGGCAACAACGCCCCCACCCAGGCATGGCTGGTGGAGTTTGGCGTCAACAACAGCGTCCCCGCGGCCAACGGTCCCGGCCGCAACGCGCAGGGCCTGATCAGCTACGAGGTGATGACCTCGAGCTATCCCGTCTTTGCCGTGCGCACCGCGGGTCTCGCGACGGGCCCGGTCATCACGGCGCAGCCCGTGGCCTTTCAGACGACGACGTTGGGGGCGGCGGTCAGCCTCTCCGTCACCGCGACCAGCGACACACCGGTCACCTACCAGTGGCGCAAGGATGGTATCGCCCTCGCGGGCGCAACCGGTGCCACGTTCGCCCTCGCAAACGTGAAGAGCGCCGATGCGGGCAGCTACACGGTCGTCGCCTCGAACGCGACCGGGCAGACCCTCTCCTCCGCCGCGGTGCTCGCCCTTGGCACGAGCCGGCTCGCCAATCTGTCCGTTCGCTCCCACGCCGGCTCCGGCACCGATACGCTCATCATGGGCTTCGTCGTTGGGAGTGGCGCGGCGCCGACGCTGCTCGTGCGCGGGGTCGGGCCGACGCTCGCGGCTTTCGGCGTTGCCGGCGTCCTGGCGGACCCGGTGCTCACCGTCGCGTCGCAGGCGGGTGCGGTCGTGGCGACAAACGACGACTGGGGCTCGGCCGGCAACGCCGCGCAGCTTGTCGCGGCGGCGGCGCAGTCGGGCGCGTTTGCCCTGCCGGTGGCGAGCCACGATGCCGCCGTGCTCACGCCATTGGGTGGCGGCGCCTTTACCGCGCAGCTCACGGCCAAGGCCGGCGCTTCCGGCAACGCCCTGATCGAAGCCTACGCCCAGTCGACGGACGCCAGCGTGGCACCGCTGGTGAACCTCTCGGCCCGCACGCGCGCCGGCTCCGGGTCCGACGTGCTCATCGCCGGCTTTGTCGTGACGGGCACGGAGCCGAAGCGGC
>JAPLTR010000638.1 GCA_026398065.1 Verrucomicrobiota bacterium
GGGCGAGCTGTTTTTCAAGCTTGTCGGGAGCGAGGAGATCGTCGGCGTCGAGAAACTGGAGGTAGTCGCCGCGCGCGAGGGCGAGGCCGTGGTTACGGGCGGCGGCGGCTCCGGAATTGGCGATGGACTCGACGCGCACGCCGCGGGAGGCGTAGCGGCGGGCGACAGCAAGGCTGTCGTCGCGGGAGCCGTCGTCGACGACGATGATCTCCACGCGCGGCCAGGTCTGGGCGAGGACCGAATCGAGGGTCGCGGGGAGCCAGCGCGCGGAGTTGAAGCACGGGATCACGACCGAAACGAGCGGTGGACCGGAACTCATGCGGCGAGCGGCTCGAACCAGAACCAGCGCATGGGGCCGGGGCGCTGTTCATCCATCGCGCGCACGGCCTGACCGCGCCACGGGGAGAACGCGGCGAGCTTGGTGAAGGTGGGCAGATCGCGGGCCGTGCGGGGCTGGCTCCAGATTTCCTGGTGACGATGGGTGTTGGCGAAACGGCGGAGCAACTGGTCGCCGATGGCAGGGAGGATGAAATCGTGGACCTCGACGAGAATCGCGGCGCGGCGGAGTTCGGGAACCTGGACCGGGTCGAGAAGCGGGTCCTCGGCGCCCTCGGCGTCGATCACCACGACGGGGCGCGCGGCGCCGCGGAGGGCGGTGCCGAGGTCGGCGAGTTCGCAGAGGCCGCGGACCGCGATGCGGGCGGCGACGCCGTTGAGCGCGGCCATGCGGCCGGTGAGATCGCGCCCGCGGGCGTCGGCCTCGAAGGCGACGAGGCGGGTCTGCGGCAGCCGGCGCGCGAGGCCGACGGCGTAGTAGCCCTCGCCGGCGCCGATGTTGACGATGACGTCGGGGGCGCGGGCGACGAGGGCCTCGACCTGCGGGCGCAGCTCGCGTTCGTAGGTGCCGAGGAGCTTGGGCGAGTGCACGCTGCCGACCGCCTCGGGGACGTAGCGCAGGCCGCGGAACGGTCCGGAAAGGACGCGCCAGCCGATGAGTTTTTCGTAAACGGTGCGGAGACGCATGGGGTCAGGCGGGATTGAACGAAGGGGAGGAAACGTGCCGCCAGCCGTGTTGGAAATACCAGCGTTTGGAGTGAGCGACGTAGTGGTGCATCACGGCGCGGCACTCGAGGGCCTCGGGTGGCTGGGGGAGCAGGACGTAGTCGGCGGGAGGCGGGACGACACACTCGCGGCCGGCGAGGAGGAGGGCGACGAGAGCCTGCTCCTGATAGTATTGCGGGCCGCCGCGTTCGAGGAGGGTGCGGCACCAGAACTCCAGGCGCTCCCAGTCGACCTCCTCGCTGCGCAGGCCGAGGAGACCGGTGTTGATGCGCTCGGCGACGGGCCGGCCGGCGAGCTCGGCGAGAAGCTCGAGGGGGTAGCCGTAGGCGTTGGCGATGTCCTCGGCGCGGAGCGGGATCGCGGGCCGGTCGTGCCAGTCGAGGAGGATGGCGGGACGGCGGAAAAAGAGGAGGTCGGAGTCGATGAGCAAACGCCAGCCGGTGAGGCCGGCATGCGGGTCAAGGAGCTTGCGGAGCAGCGGAAACTCCAGACGGCGGGCCCGGAGTGACGGGAAGTGGGCGGCGGGCAGATGGGTGTCGAGGCGACCGAGGATTTCCGCAGCGGAGAGGATGCGGGCGGCCGGGAAGAGTCGCAGCAACGGGGCGGAGAATTCTGCGGTGAGCGAGCCGTCGTCGAGGATGACGGGCGCCACCGGCCGTTGGGCGGCGCGGGCGAAGGACCAGAGGCAGAAGGCGGTCTGGTACCAGAAACGGCGGCCGGTGAGGACGTGCAGGGTGACGGGCGCGGCGGCAGGGAAGGTTGGAAGAAGTGGGAGCTGCGCGGCGGCCGCTTCCATGTCCCTGCGACCCTGTTCGGTGCGGTGGCGCTGCCACGGGCCGCCGTCGAGGCAGAGATCGCGGAGCCAGCCGGTGGGCCGGTGGAAACCGTGATAGGCGAGGCGGCCGAGGCCGAGCCGGCGGGTGACGGCGGAAAGGCTCATGTGGGGCGGCGGGCGGAAATCACAGCGAGGGCAGTTGCGCGGCGAGGCGGGCGAATTCGCCGGGCGGGAGGGTGCGGATCTTTTCGTACGACGGTCGCTGCCAGCGGCGGAGCAGGGCGGCGGCGCCACGGAGACCCAGCAGGCGAGCGAGAAGTTGAAAGCTGCCGCCGCCGAGGACAGAGAGCGGGGGACGGGGCAGGCGGTCGAAGACGGCCATCTGGCGGTCGTCGAAGGCACGCGGGGTGCCGTGGGGCAGGGCGCGCCACGCCAGGAAGGCGCGGGCGGCGAGGGCGCGGCGGGCCGACTCGGTGGCCGGGGTGGCCGGGCAGTCGCGGGCGAAGGCGAGCATGACGGCGAGGGAGCCGAGGGCCAGTTTCTCCCAGTAGCTGGAGAGGCGGACACCGGGGTGCACGCCCTGGAGGGTCAGTGGAGCATCCACTTTTACGATACGGGTGGAGGGGACGACGGCGCAGAGGTAGTAGAACCAGATCTCGGCGACGGAGTTGAACAGCGGGCTGGGGGCCATCCAGGCCTGGTCCACGAGCGGGCGGAGGTAGGCGGTGCGGAAGATGGGGTTGTGGGGGGCGGGCTGCTCGTTGATGAAGAATTCCACGGGATCGCGGGTGGAGCCCTTGGCGACGGCGTTCTGAAACGGAGCGGTGGACCACGTGTCGTCGAGCGGGACGGCGGCCTCACCGCTGTAGCTCACGTCGGCGCGGTCGGCGCGCATGGCGGCGAGCTGCAGGGAGAATTTGTCGACCTGGACGAGGTCGTCCGAGTCCAGGAAGAGCACATACTCCCCGGTGGCGCGGGCGAAACCGGCGAGGCGGGCGAAGAGCAGGCCGCGGTTTTCCTGGCGGTGGATCGTGAAGGGGCCGAGGTCGAGGCCGGCGAGGTCGGCGGCGAGCGGCGTTTTCGAGCCGTCGTCGATCACGATGGTCTCGACGTTCAGGCTGCGCGTGGCGCGACGCACACTCTCGAGCGTGAAACGCGCGAGAGCGCCGCGGTTATAGACCGGGATGATGACGCTGAGGTCGGGACGCATGAGGGCGCCGAAGAGTGTTTCCGGTCAGCGTTTCCGGACCAGATGGTTGGGATTCTGGCTGATCAACTGGTACTTTCCCGACGCCAGGACCTCGGCGACCAGCTGGCGGACCCCGACCCACGGGCTGTCGTCGGCGGAATCGTCGAACAGGATGAAGCCACCGCGCTCGAGGAGCCGGTCGGTGTTCTCGAAATCCCGGCGAGTGTATTCGTAGGAATGGTTGCCATCGATGAAGCAAAAGCTGAGCGGGCCGCCGAGACGGACGGTGCGCCCGAAGACATCGGTGGCTTCCTGACCGGCATCCCATGCGGCGAAGAAGGCGTCGGAATCGGTATGGATGGTATGGGGCAGGGAGCGCGGACAGAAGAACTGCGCATTGCGGACATAGGAATCGCGCATGAAGCGGTTGTAGTCGGCGAACGTGCGGTCACGAGAGTCGCCGATGGGGCTGGCCGGCGTCGCCGCGCCCTCATCGTAGCGCCAGATGTCACAGGTGAAAAGGGGGCCGGACGCGCCGAATTTCTCGCGGAGATAGGCCAGAGTGCAGGAGGACTGGCCGCTGAAGGTGCCGATCTCGAGCATGGCGCCCTCGCTGGCGCGATGCCGGATCGCGTGAC
>JAPLTR010000838.1 GCA_026398065.1 Verrucomicrobiota bacterium
TCCGCGCCTCCTCCACCTCGTCGAGCGAGGGGATCTTGCCGCGGCGGATGTCGAGCTTGGCCCAGCGGACCATGCTCTGGAGCTTGTAGATCTCCTGCCCGGACACGAAGGTGAACGCCTGCCCCTTCCGGCCCGCGCGCCGCGACGTCGGTCGCAATCAGGAACTCGAATTTCCGCTCGCGGAAGTTCTGCAACACCCGGTTGCGCTGCGCCTGCGTGATGTCGCCGTGCAACCGATCCACCGCGTAGCCGCGCGCGTGCAGGTGCTCGTCGAGGTCGTCGACCATCACTTTCGTACTGCAAAAGATGATACCGTAGCGGAAATCGTTCACGTCGATCAGGCGCGTGAGCGCCTCGATCTTCGAGCGGCGGTCCACCTCGAAATAGGTCTGCTCCACCTGCGGCGCGTTCTGCGCGACCGACTCGATCCTGATCCACGCCGGGTCCTTTGAGTAGCGGCCGATCAGGTCCTGGATCGCGCGCGGGATCGTCGCCGAGAAGAACAGGAGCTGGCGCGTCGCCGGCACCGACTTGAGGATGTGCTCGATGTCATCGCGGAAGCCCATGTCGAGCATGCGGTCCGTCTCGTCGAGGATCACCATCTTCAGCTTGTCGAGCTTCATGGAGCCGCGCTCCATGTGGTCCATCACGCGGCCCGGCGTCCCGATCACGACCTGCGCCCCCGCGTCGAGCGCGCGGAACTGCCGCTCGTAGCTCTGGCCGCCGTAGATCGGCACGCCCATCACGCCGCGCTTGAAGAGCGCGATCTTCCCCGTCTCCTCCGCCACCTGCACGGCGAGCTCGCGCGTGGGGCACAGGATCAGCACCTGGACGGCACGGATCTTCGGGTCCACTTTCTCGATGGCCGGAATGGCAAACGCGACCGTCTTGCCCGAACCCGTGGACGACTGCCCGACCACGTCGCGCCCCTCCATGATGGTGGGGATGACCGCCGTCTGAATGGGCGAGGCCTCCTCGAATCCCATCTTGTCGACGGCTTTGAGGATGTCGGCCGAGAGGCCCAGTTCGGTGAAGAGACGTTTTTCCATATGGCACAGTATGCGCAACTTCACGCCACTGCCAGCCCTCATTCCGGGCCGCAAATCCCCGGCCGCGGCCACGGCCCTTAACACTTCGTAAAATAGGATCGCCATCCCGCAATACCAGAGCGACTTACGCATTCTAGGGTATCGGGAATCTTGATGCGCCCGGCCCTCGCCCGCACACTCCGTCCCGTTACTCGTTCTTTGGATTCGCACGCCTAAGCCGCCGGGCCTTCCTGCTCGGCGACACGGGGGACCCATTATTCCGTCGCGCACCTTGGCGTGGCGGACGGGGCGCAGGTCGGCGGGCAACCGCGGACCAGGTGACTTCCTAGCACCCAGCCCGTCAGCTAACCTCGTCGGCAATGGGAAGGGTGATCCACTGCGCGTCCGCTCGGGCGGACGCATCACGGTCGCTCCACACTGCAACCGCACCGCCACGTGCGCCCGGGGTTTCCCGTGCGTATTCGGCGGAGCCGATCGGAGTCCTCCACCATGTCCGCGTCCTTCGCTTCCACGCTCGTCTCGTTCAGTTTCGCCGGTGCGCTCGCGCATCTGCTGCTCGTCGCCCTCGGCCTCATTCTCGCCGGTCTCGCCCTCGCGCCCCGCGCCGCCGTGTGGCGCGCCGTCTTCGGCGTCGGCGCGCTCCTCACCCTGGGCTCCGGCCTGGGCCTCGCCCTCGCCAGCGGCTGGTTCGAGGCGACCGCCCTCGTCGTCTTTGGCGCCATCTTCGCGCCGTTGCTGCTCGGCATCGTCGTGATCCGCGAAAACCAGGTCGGTATCGTCATCAAGAAATTCGCCTCCCGCAATCTCCCGCCCGGCGAACTCATCGCGCTCCACGGCGAGGCCGGCTACCAGGCCGACACGCTCCCTCCCGGCCTGCACTACGGCTATGGCTTCTGGCAGTTCCGCGTCGCCAAGGTCCCGATGACCATCGTCCCGCAGGGCGAGATCGCCTGCGTCGTCTCCGCCGCGGGCGCGCAGATCCCGCCCGAGCGCCTGCTCGCCAAGGTCATCGCGTGCGACAATTTCCAGGACGCCCGCGCCTTCCTCACCGCCGGGGGCGAAAAGGGCCGCCAGCTCGGCATCCTCACCGCCGGCAGCTACCGCATCAACCCCGCGCTCTTCACCGTCATCACCGCCGATCTCGCGGCGGATCACGAGATGGTCCGCGCCCAGCTCGCCGTCACGCGCATCCAGCCCGACATGGTCGGCATCGTCACCACGCTCGACGGCAAACCCATCGAGCCCGGCGACATCGCGGGCGGCCTCATCCACGACCACGACAACTTCCAGAACGCCCAGTCCTTCCTCGAGGACGGCGGTCGCCGCGGCCTGCAGGAGCAGGTCCTCCTCTCCGGCGCCTGGAACCTCAATCCGTGGTTCGTCGCCGTCGAACAGGTCCCGATGCTCAACATCCCCATCGGCTCCGTCGGCGTCGTCATCTCCTTCGTCGGCCTCGCCCACGAGGACGTCAGCGGCGCCGCGTTCAAGCATGGCGATCTCGTCAACGTCGGCCACAAGGGCGTCTGGGTCACCCCGCTCAATCCCGGCAAGCACCCGATCAACACCCGCATCATGCGCGTGGAGCTCGTGCCCACCACCAACATCGTCCTCAACTGGGCCAACCGCTCCGAGGCGCACCACTACGACGAGAAGCTCAACTCGATCACCGTGCGCTCCAAGGACGGCTTCGCGTTCAACCTCGACGTCTCCCAGCTCATCCATGTCGGCGCCCTCGACGCGCCCAAGGTCATTTCGCGCCTGGGCTCGATGCAAAATCTCGTCGACCACGCGCTGCAGCCGATCGTCGGAAATTATTTCCGCAACTCCGCGCAGCACCACACCGTGCTCGATTTCCTCAACGCCCGCAGCGACCGCCAGGTCGAGGCCGCCGCGCACATCCGCACCGCCCTCGCCGCCTACGACGTGCAGGCCATCGACACGCTCATCGGCGACATCACGCCGCCCGTCGAGCTCATGAAGACCCAGACCGACCGCAAGATCGCGGAAGAGGAAAAGAAAACCTATGAGACCCAGGAACTCGCCCAACGCCAGCGCCAGGAACTCGTCAAGGCCACCGCGCTGGCCAACATCCAGCAGCAGATGGTCACCGCCGACCAGGGCGTGCGCATCGCCGAGCTCCACGCTCAATCCGCCATTCGCGCCGCCAGCGGCGAGGCCGAGTCCACCAAGCTCCGCGCCGTCGGCGAGGCCGACGCCATCCGCGCCACGGGTAACGCCAAGGCCGAGGCCTACCGCGCCGGCGTCGAGGCCCTCGGCGCGCCCAACTACACCGTGATGCAGCTCATGCAGACCCTCGCCGACAAAGGCATCCGCCTCGTCCCCGACGTCTCCGTCACGGGTGCCACGGGCGGCAACGGCCTCCTCGACTCCATGCTCGCCCTCGTCGTCCGCGAAAAAGCCGACAGCAAGAAAGCCGCCTAAAATAACCCGGACGTCCGCCCCCCCGCCCCACCGCCCGTAGCCGCACCGGTTACGGTGCGGTCGTGGGCCGACGCGCGCCCCCAGTCCCGTCGGCGATCCAAGTTCCACCTCGCCACCCCACTCCGATTCGCGCGTCACCCTATCCCCACTCAATAAGAACACTCCACGACCGACAGGTTTGACGAGGTCGGATTTACTTGGATTTGGTGCGATCTGACCGAGCCCTCCGCAGCGAAGCGCACCCGCGCTTTGCGAAGGAGGGTCGGATTGGATGCGATTTGCCCCGCGACCAGCCCCACCCGAAAAGCCCGCCGACCGTAGCCCGGTCAACCTGACCGGGCTGATCGGGTACGCCCCACCCCGCCGCCCCAGCGCGGTCAGGCTGACCGCGCTACGCTCCGGTACTCCCACCCTTTCGTGTTCTTCGTGGTTCATCTCCCCGCCCTCGCCCGGCCCAGGCCGATTTCCGTGTCTTCCGTGTATTCCATGGACCCCTCCGAAACCTTTGCCGAACAAAGCGCCCTGCCGACAGGCTTGATCTACCTTGATCCACCTTGATCTGGTCGGATTTACTCGGATTTGGTCGGATTTATCTGAATGAGGTGCGACCCGGTCGGATGCGATCCTACGAGCCCGGCCGCCGACCGTTTGTCCACCAAAACCCCCGACCGCCGCCAACCGCCACCACGCCGCCCGAACCCCCGCGGTCCCCCTTTCGTGTGTTTCGTGTTTTTCGTGGTTCATC
>JAPLTR010000580.1 GCA_026398065.1 Verrucomicrobiota bacterium
ACGTCACTTGGCCCGTCCGGCGCGGGCGCTACGGGAGCACGTACACCTCCACCAGCGCCTCCCCGGTGGTGCCGCCGGCGCCGGAGACCTGGATCGTGTAGGAGCCCGGGCTGAGCGTCAGCAGCGCGGCGCAGTCGGCGCTGCCGGGGGCCAGCGAAAACGCCCCCGCGGCGACGGACGCGCCGGCGATGTCCCCGCTGTCCAAACCTGCCGTCCAACCCGCATTCGTGCGAAGCTCCCGCAGCTCCTCCGATATTTTTTGCCGGACCGTCATCGTGGGCCGCGCGAGAAAATTGCCGACGCCAAAGGCCGCCAGCCCCGGCCCCACCGCCCGCGTCAAAACGCGCAGCGGATCGGGGCCCGTGATCACGAACCCGACGATCAGACTGCTTTCCCCGACCCCGGCCTGCGCCCGGACCGAGAGGTTGATCAGCCGTCCCGCCGGCGCGCCGACGTCCGCGTCGTACGCCTCGACGAGCGCAATGCCGGCGTCCCCCTCCGGACTGCCGACCGACGCCGTGTACAGCCCCGGCGCCAAGGTCGGCAGCACGACCGCATCCTTGCTCCCGGCGGGCAGCGGAAACGCCCCGACCCTCGCCGCTGTCGCCGTGAGTTGCGCGGCGTCGCCCTCGCTCCCCCAATTGTCATTCGCAAACAGCACGTCGCCGAAGTCATTCCGTTTGATCGCCAGCGTCGGGTCGCGCAGGGGAGCGGAGATGCCGAACGAGGTCAGCGTGGGACCGACCGCGCGAATCAGATAGGGCTTGGGGCCGGTGCCCGCCGCGGCCAAACCGGCGATCAGCGTGGCGCCGTTGCCCGCCTGGACGCGGGTGGAGAGGTTCGACAGCCGGCCGCCGTCGGGCTGCGCGGGCTTCCTCCCCGTGTGCTGCACGTCGCGCCGGTGCATCGGCCAGGGCGAGTAGCCGGAAACCGGGGCCCCGGTGCCGGACCCGGCCAGCCCATAGAGTTTTCCATTCATGGAGCCGACATACACCGTGCCGTCCACCGGCGAGATCACCGGGGAGGACTCGATCTCCTCGCCCTCCGTGATGACCGCCGGCCGGGCGCGCGTATTGTGGGTCCAGACAATCCTGGCGTTGTCCGCGTCGACGGCCCGGATCAAGCCGTCGTCGGCGCCGAAAATGATCACGCCGTCGCTGCGAACGACCGCGCTGGAGATGATGCGCCGGGGCGCGGTGATCGGCTCCCACTTGCGGGTGCCATCGGGTTTCACCGCGTAAAACTGCCCATCCCCATCCCCGAAATAAATGGCCCCGTCCGGGCCGATCGCCGGCGACGCTTCGATCCAGATGCCGCTATCCGTTGCAAACCGCCACTTCACGCGGCCGTCTTCCGGGGCCAGAGCGTACAGGTAGCCGTCAAACGACCCCACATAGACGGTCCCATCGGCCCCGATGGCGGGCGAAGAGACGATCGCCGAGACGGGCGCCGTCTGGACCCATTTCTGGGTCCCGTTGGAATTGACCGCATAGATGCGGCCGTCAAAGGAGCCGAAATAGAGCGTGCCGTCGGGCGCGATCGCCGGGGACGAGTTGACTCGATACTCCGTCTTGAAGGTCGGCCAGATCTCAGCTCCGCCCGGGGTGAAGGCATGCACTCCGTTGTCGCCCGAGGTGCTGTCCTTGTCCACCCCGCCGGACCCGACGTAAACCGATCCGTCCTCACCGACGGCCGGAGAGCTATAAGAGGAGATGCCCACGCGCCGGCTCCAGATTTCCCGGCCGTTTGACGCATCAATGGCATAGAGAAAGCCATCGACCGACGAGCAGTACACCACCGCTCCATCGCGGCTGAGTGCCGGAGACGAGTCCACCCAGTCCTTTGGGACGAAACCCTCCGGACGCCAGCCCGCTTTCATGGCCTGCGTCCGCGGGTCGATCGCCAGCAAGGCTCCTTTCGCCTGGGTCGCATGACGTACGCCGATGTAGATCGTCCCGTCAGGTCCGATCGCCGGGGACGAGTGCACCTGCGCGCCGCTGTTGCCCGTGGTGTAGGTGAGGACCGCAGTCACCTCAGCCCCACGCGCTCCGCCGATGACCACGCCGACCAGCAGCGCGGCCCAGCCCAGCCAGGAGGAGCCGCGACCTGCCTTCATGCTTAGTGAACTACTTGATAAGCAGGGTTTGGCAAAAAATTTCGAAAGTAGAATGGACATGCAGTTTACGCGACCGGCCCGAGCACCAGCCGGAAGCGCGTGCCCTCGCCACCACTACTGACAAGCTCGATGCGCCCACCCGCCTGTTGGGCGATCTGTTGGCTGAGGGCCAGCCCCAGGCCGCTCCCGCCCGGCTTGGTGCTTGCGCAAGGTTGAAACAGCCGTGCCCGCACCGCCTCCACCAATCCCGGACCGCGATCCTCGACGAAAAATTCCACTCCGCCATCCTTCGTCGCCCCGCCCGTTAGCCGGACGATGCCCGCCGGCGGGGAGGCCTCGACCGCGTTCTGCAGCAGATTGCGCAAGACGAGTCCGGCGAGATTCGCCTGCCGGCC
>JAPLTR010000756.1 GCA_026398065.1 Verrucomicrobiota bacterium
TGACTACGGATCAGAAGGTTTGGGGTTCAACTCCCTACGGGTGCACCACTCTCAAAGCCCGGTTTCCTTTCACGGAGACCGGGCTTTTTTGGGCCGGGTGGGGCTCATCCATGGGGGTAAGGCGCCAGATCGGGGCCCGACCGTCGCGGTGTCCACTTGGGGCGAGCCGGCGTGCCTGGGGCTCCACCTGATTCAATGCCGGCGGTTGTCAGCCGCGTAGTCTTCCCGACCGCTCGGCGCAGGGCAGGTGTGCCTCGCCAGCCGCGCTTGCTAGGGTTCATGGGGGAGGAGCCTCCAGCCTTGCCTGAGCCAAGGTTCGTCATCGATGCGAATCACTTTCGCGGACCGCCACGAAAGGGAGGGGTGGGGTCCGGCCGATTTATCTGTATCTATTATACAAATACCGATGGCCGGCGCTACGGACCTCCGGCCTCCAGTCGGAGTGCCTCGCCCCTCCCGCGCCGGTGTTACGGGCGGGTCCGGCCCGATTCGCGGCCCTGTGCCTAGTTCACCCCATGGCGGGGCCGGGAACGAACCGCTATGCTGCTGGTCCGTGGTTTTCGCCAGGTTGTTCCGACCATGGCCGCCGCTGCGGCGAAACCACGGGGCCGCCTTTTTGCTCCCGTCTCAAGCCAAACCTCCCCACCACAATCATGAACAAACCTCTCTCCCTCGCCCTGCTGGTCATCGGCGTCATCCTCCTTGCCTACGGCTTCAGTGCGTCCGACTCCGTCGGGTCGAGCTTCTCCCGAATGTTCACGGGTTCTCCGACGGACAAGACCATCTGGCTGATCATCGGCGGGGCGGTGGCCACCGCGGTGGGTGTCGCCGGTTTGTTTCGTGGTTCGAAGTCTCCCTGACCTCCACCTCTTCCTCCCATGCTAAACTACGCTGTCATCTTTCTGTTGATCGCCCTCGTGGCCGGGATCCTTGGCTTCGGCGTGGTCGCCGGGACCGCCGCCTCCATCGCCAAGGTCCTCTTTGTCATTTTCCTCGTGCTCTTCATCGCCTCGCTTTTTCGCGGCGGAGCCAAGAACCCCTGACGCCGGGCGCTCTGACGTCCCGTGCGCCTCCGTTCGTCCTTTGCAATTTTGCCTATGAAACAAAAAACCGAATCCAATGCCCAGACACCTTCAGACCTGCTCACGGAACTCCGTGCGCTCGTGTCCGATGCCGAAAAAATGATGGGTGACTCGATCACCGAACATTCCGAAGACGCCATCAGTGCGTTGCGCACGCGTTTCGACGCGGCGCAGGAGCGCATGGGCGAACTCTACGAGGGCGCGCGCAAGAAGGTCGTGGCCGGCGCCAAGTACACCGACGAGACGATCCGCGCCAATCCCTACCAGTCCCTGGCCATTGCGGCCGGCGTCGGCCTGCTCGTCGGCGTGCTGCTCGGCCGTCGCTCCAAGTAAACGCTGATCGACGATGGAAACGGCCCCTCCTGCCTCCGATGGCATCATCGGTTCGTTCCGGACCTTGGGCCACGGCCTGCTGTCGACGGTTCATGACCGGGTCGAACTTTTCTCCTTGGAGCTTCAGGAGGAGAAGTTCCGCCTGATCCAGACTTTCATCTGGATCTGCGCGGCCGTCTTCAGCGGCATGATGGCGATCACCTTCGTCAGCCTGACGCTGGTCTTTTTCTTCTGGGAAAGCGCCCGGCTGGCGGTGCTCGGCGGGGTGACGCTGTTTTATGTCGGTGCGTTTGTGGCGATCGTGGTCGGGTTCCGTCGCTTCATCGCGCGGCTGCCCACACCCTTCGCCGCGACCCGGCAGGAACTCAGTGAGGACCGCGCATGTATCCTGAGGCAGAACTGATCCGGCTGGCCGCCTATAAGGCGGCGTTGCGCCGCGACATCGCACTGCGCCGCACCGTGTGCGCGGAGGCCGCCGCACGACTGGCGCGGCCAGCGGCCTGGGTCGATCGCGCGCTGGCGTATGTCCGGCGGATCTCGCCGCTCACCCAACTGACCGCCGTTGCGGCGGGATTGCTGTTTCGACGGGCGAGTGGCCCGGGACTTACTCGAACTGCCGGCGAAAGTCGGCGAACTGCTGTCGTAGGTCGGCGAGTTCCCCGCGGAGGCCGGTGACTTCGGCGGTGAGCGCGGCGATGCGGTCGTTTTCGGCGCGGACCGCCACGGTCGCAGGCTCCATGGGCGGAACGCGGTCGGGCGGGGTGACGTCGAACGGGCCGGCGAGGAGATGGGCGTAGCGTGGCTCCTTGGTGCCGGGCAGGCGCGGGAGCTTGACGACGAGCGGTTGCGGAGTGCGGGCCGCGAGACCTTGGAGGGCTTCCTCGACCTCGGTGAGCGACTCGAAGGGCTGGAAACGTTCTGTGCGGGTGCGGAGTTCGGCGAGCGTCTGCGGGCCCCGGAGCATCAGGACGCAGAGCAGGCCGACTTCGCCGGGCGTGAGCAGAAGCGCGTCGGTGAGGGAGTGCTTGTATTTGGCGACGCGGCTCTCGGCGCCGGTGAAGACGGAGGCGAGACGTTTCTCACGGAGGCCGTCGAGGGCCCGGACAACCGTCGTCTCGTCGAAGGACACGACCGGGTCGCGGTTCGTGAGCTGGTTGCACGCGAGCGTGAGGGAGTTGAGCGTCAGCGGATAGTAGTCCGGGGTGGTGACGGCCTTTTCCACGAGGGAGCCGAGCACGCGAATCTCGTTCGCGCCGAGGGTGGGGAGCGGATCGTCCATCACTTCTTCGGCACCCAAGCGTCCTTGAGCGTGATCGTGCGATTGAAGACCTGGTGGCCGGCGGTCGAGTCACGCGAATCGAGCGTGAAGTAGCCGAGGCGTTCGAACTGGTAGCGCTGTTCGGGGCGGGCGCTGGCGAGCGAGGCCTCGAGCCGGGCGGTGACGACCTCGAGCGAGCGCGGGTTGAGATGCTTCTTGAACTCGCCGTCGGCGTCGGGTTCGGCGGCGGTGAAGAGGCGATCATAGAGGCGGACCTCGGCCTCGACGCTATGGGTGGCGCTGACCCAGTGGATCGTGCCCTTGACCTTCTTGTCGACGTTGGGTCCGCCGGCGCGCGTGGTGAGATCGGCGGTGCAGCGGAGCTCGGTGATCGCGCCGGAGGCATCCTTCACGATCTCGTCGCACTTGATGATGCAGGCGTACTTGAGGCGGACTTCGCCGCCGGGTTTTAGGCGGAAATATTTCGGCGGTGGGACCTCGGCGAAATCGTCGTGCTCGATGTAGACCTCGCGCGTAAGCGCGATCTTGCGGGTGGTGGGCGTCTCGTCCTGCGGGTTGTCCGTGGCGTCGCACTCGATCACCTCGCCGGGGGCGAGATTCGTGAGCGTGAGTTTGATGGGCTTGAGGACGGCGAGGCGGCGGAGGGACGTGGTGTTGAGCTCCTCGCGGATGGCGTGCTCGAAGACAGCGATATCCGTGACGCTGTTGAATTTGGTGACGCCGACGCCCGTGACGAAACGGCGGAGCGCGCTGGCGGGGATGCCACGGCGGCGGAGGCCGGAGATGGTGGGCATGCGGGGATCGTCCCAACCGGTGACCAGCTTTTCCTGCACAAGCTGGATGAGCTTGCGCTTGCTGACGATCATATAGCTCGGGATAAGCTTCGCGAACTCGTACTGTTGCGGGAGCGCACGGGGGAGCCCGAGGGATTCGAGCGTACAGACGTAGAGGGCGCGGTGCGCGTCGAACTC
>JAPLTR010000637.1 GCA_026398065.1 Verrucomicrobiota bacterium
GAACTGCTTCTGGAGCTCCGGTTTGTAGTCGAACGTGTCGAGCTGCGAGGGCCCGCCGTTCATGTGGAGGTAGATGATGCGCTTCGCCGTCGGGGCGAAGTGGGGGAAGCCGGCGAGGGAGGGGTGGATCCGGGGCGTCGCGGCAGGCGCGCCGCGCAGGCGCGGGGCGAGGAGGTTCAGGGCGACGCCGCCCATGGCGAGGCCCGCTCCGGCGAAAAACTGGCGGCGCGTGAGGTGATTGAGATAGGCGTGGGCGGGATTCATGGCGCTCAGTTGCGGGTGATCGCTTCGTCGAGATTGAGGAGGAGGTTGGTGACCATCGTCCACGCGGCGACCTCGGGGGCGGGGAGCGCGCAGGTGGGCTTCGATTCGCCGTTGGCCACGACCTTCTCGGCGTCGGCGGTATTTTTGGCAAAATGCGCCCGATGCGTCGCGAGGGTGTCGGCGAGGAGCGTGCGCTCGGTGGCGTTGGGCTCGCGGGAGGTCACGCTGCGGAACGCGAGGGCGAGGCGCTTCGTGTCGGAAGACTTTTCCGCGAGGAGGCGCTCGGCGAAGGCGCGGGCAGCCTCGAACTGCTGCACGTCGTTCATGAGGGCGAGGGCCTGGAGGGGCGTGTCGGAACGGCCGCGACCGGTGCAGAGATTCTCACGCGACGGGGCGTCGAAGGTGGTCATCGACGGCGGCGGGGCGGTGCGTTTCCAGAACGTGTAGAGGCTGCGGCGGTAGAGCGCCTCGCCGTGGTCCTGCACATAGGTCTTGGTGTTGCTGCCGCCGAAGGCGACGGGCTCCCAGATGTTGATGGGCTGGTAGGGGCGGACGGGCGGGCCGCCGATGGCGGGGACGAGCAGGCCGCTGAGGAGGAGGGCCTGGTCGCGGAGCACCTCGCCGTCGAGGCGGAGACGCGGGCCGCGGGCGAGGAGCTTGTTCGCGGGATCGAGCTCGAGGAGCTGCGGGGTGACGTCGGAACTCTGCCGATACGTGCGCGAGGTGACGATGAGGCGCACGAGGTTTTTGACGTCCCAGCCGGTGCGGACGAACTCGCCCGCGAGCCAGTCGAGCAACTCCGGGTGCGTGGGCGGGTCGCCCTGCGCCCCGAAGTCGCCGGGCGTGCGGACGAGGCCGGCGCCGAGGAGCTGTTGCCAGAAACGGTTGACGGTCACGCGGGCGGTGAGGGGATTTTTTTCGTCGACGAGCCAGCGGGCGAGGTCGAGGCGGGTGGGGCGCGGGCCCGAAGCGGCGAGAGGCGGGAGGAAGGCGGGCGTCGCAGGGGTGACGAGGTCGCCGGGCTTGTCGTACTGGCCGCGGATGAGGATGTGGGCGGGGAGCGGCTCGGCGCGCTCGCGGGAGATGAGCGAGGCGGGGAGCGTGAGCTCATAGTGGATCTGCTCGGCGAGCAGATTGCGCACCGTGTGGGCCTCGGGCTCGACCTCGGCGCGCAGCGGTCCGTAGATGTAGTCGCGGTGGTAGCGGTTGAGGCGCTCCTTTTCCTCCTCGTTCTGCTGGGTGGGCGAGAGGCCGATGAGAAACTTGATGTCGTGGCGGATCGGCACGCCTTCGACAAAACGGGCGTTGCCGCGCAGCGAGGTGGCCCAGGCGCCGCTGGAGAGCAGCGGGTCGGTCGAGGCGTCGGAGGTCGTGAGCTTCGCACCGACGTGATCCCACCACGCGGCGCCGTCGCTCTGCGCGAGGCGCAAACCCGAGTAGCCCTTGCCGTCCTCGAGACCTGACTCGCAGGCCATGATCTCGAGTTTCGCATAGGCGCCGGGCGCGGGCAGCGGGCCGCCGTAGTTGGCGGTCTTCGCGACTTCGGGGCCGAAGGCGTCGCGGTCGCCCCAGATGGTGCGGGAGGTCTTTTCCTCGCTGATGAACTCCAGGCTGACGGCGCGGGGCGGGCGGGCGGGATCGGCGTTGAAGTGGACGAAGGCCCGGGTCTCGCCGCGCACGGTGAGGGTGACGTCGCCGGCGGTGAAGTTGAACGGCCGCTCGGCCGAGCCCTCGACGCGGAGGGCGCGCTTGCCGCCGACGATGGGCACGCCATCGCCCTCGCGCCACTGGCCAGCGGGGGCAGGGGCGGTGAAATCGGCGGGGGTGCGCAAATCGGAATCCTCGGCCCAGATGACGTCGTAGGTCAGGGGCTTCTTGGCCGGCTTCGGGAGCGGCTTGGCGGCGATGAGCGCCTCGACGCGGGCGGTGAGCGCGGCCTCGAGCGGAGCGATGGCGGTGGTGACGGCGTCGATGCGTTTCTGGGTGGCGGCGTCCTTGGCGATCACGACGATGGGGCCGGGGATGCGGACGTTGCCATCCCACACGCGGTCGGCGAGGCCCTTGAAGAACGCGCCGAGGGAGTAGTACTCGCGCTGCGTGAGCGGGTCGAACTTGTGGTCGTGGCAGGTGGCGCAGTTGGCGGTGAGGCCGAGCCAGACGGTGGCGGTGGTGTCGGTGCGGTCGCTGGTGTTGCGGGCCTCGGCCTCGGCCTCGATCGCGCCGCCCTCGGAGGTGGTGAGGTGGGAGCGGTTGTAACCGGTCGCGATGAGCTGATCGACGGTCGGGTGGGGGAGCTGGTCGCCGGCGAGCTGCTCGATGGTGAACTGGTTGAAGGGCTGGTTGGCGTTGAAGGATCGGACGACCCAGTCGCGGTAGGGCCAGATGTTGCGGACGTTGTCGAGGTGGAGGCCGTGGGTGTCGGCGTAGCGGATCGTGTCGAGCCAGTGGCGGCCGAAGTGTTCGCCGTAGCGCGGCGAGGCGAGGAGGCGGGTGACGGCGCGGTCGTAGGCGTCAGGGGAGCGGTCGGCGAGGAACGCGTCGAGTTCGGCGGGGGTCGGCGGCAGTCCGGTGAGGTCGAGCGTGAGGCGGCGGAGGAGGACCTCGCGCGGGGCCTCGGGGGCGAGCTTGAGTTTGTGGCGGGCGAGGGTCGCGGCGACTAAGCGGTCGATGGGCGGCAGAGAAGCGGGCGTGCCGGCCACGGTGGGCGGAGCGGGCTGGCGGAGGGGTTCGTAGGCCCAATGGTTTTGATAAATGGCACCCTGCTCAATCCAGCGCTTGAGGAGGGCGCGTTGCTCGGGTTTCAGCGGCGGCTTGTGCGAGTCCGGCGGAGGCATGACCTCCTCGGGGTCGGTGCTGACGATGCGGGCCCAGAGTTCGGAGTTGGCGAGGTCGCGCGGGGCAATGGCTCGGACGCCGCGGCGGTCGGCGGTGGCGGCTTCGGCCTGGTCGAGGCGGAGCTTGGCCTTGCGGTTGGCGGCGTCGCTGCCGTGACAGGCGAAGCAGTTGTCCGACAGGATGGGGCGGATGTCCTGGTTGAACGAGACGGGCTCGTCCGCGGCGGCGGCGAAGACGCGAAGAGTGAGCAGGGTGCCGAGAAGGACGGAACAGCGGAGGGGAATCACAGGGACGGGGACGGGCGGGGGACGTGCGCGTGGTGGTGGCGGAACGATACGGATCGGACGCAGGACGTCCATGCGGATAGTTGGTTGCGGGCGGAACGAGAACCGACGGGTTGGTCAACGTTGACCGCAGCGGCGAGGGATTTGCCGTGACGCGGGCGGGTGATCGCATACCGATGGTGGGCCCGCGCGACCGCATCCCCGTGCAGCGACGGTTTTGGTCGGATCCGCGCCGGGCCGAACTCCCCACTCCCCCCATGATCAAATTCGCCTCGGTCCTGCTGGCTGGTTGCCTGGGATGGTCGATCACGTCGACGCGCGCGGCGGAAGCGGTCGAGGCGGTGGAATGCCACTGGGCCCCGCGGCCACCGGTGATCGACGGCAAGATCGACGAAGCGGTCTGGCGGCGCGCGGAGGTGATGGAGAATTTCCAGATGTCGTGGCAGCCCGAAGGGCAGCGCAAGCCGGCGACGGCGACCCGGGCCCGGCTGCTGTGGGACAACGAGTACCTCTATTTTGCGGCGGAAATGGAGGACACCGACGTGTCCGCCAAGATCACCGAGCATGACGGCAAGCTTTGGTCGGAGGACGTGTTCGAGCTGTTTTTCAAACCGGCGACCGACCGGCCGGGCTACTACGAATTTCAGGTCAACCCGCGCAACACGCAGCTCGACATGTTTCTCCCGGCGCGCGGTGCGGGCGGCTACGACAAGTATGTCCGGGCCGGTGACTTTCACTGGACGACGGCGGTGCAGGTGCGGGGCACGCTGAATGACCAAGGGGACAAGGACCGCGGCTGGACGGTGGAGGGGCGGATCCCGTGGAAGGATTTCCAGCCGACGGGCGGGCGGCCGGCGGTGGGGGCGGTCTGGCTTCACGCGCTGTGCCGGTACGACTATTCGGCGGGGCTGGCGGAGCCATCGCTCTCGACGAATGCGCCGCTGACGAAGCCGAGCTTTCACCGGTTCGAGGACTATCTGCCGGTGAAATTTGTCGGGCCGGCGGACGGTTCCGCGGTGCCGGCGCGGGTGCCGTGGACCACGTCCCGGCTGGTGGGGTCGCCGGAGGCGCCCGCGAAATATGCGACGTCGCGGGCATTTCCGAAGCTGCCGGTGAAGCACCCTATCGCGGTCGAGCCGGAGCCGGGCACCGGCCGGCTGTTTCTGATCGAGAACTACGACTGGCAGGAACGGCGCAGCACGCTGAAGCGATTTGAGGCGCGGCCGGAGGTCGAGGCAGCGGAGACGCTGCTGGACCAGCCCGGCCACTTCTACAGCCTCGTCCTGCATCCCCGTTACGCGGAGAACGGCTGGCTGTATCTCGGGGGCAACAGCCCCGGCCCCGGTGGGAGGAATCAGTCGCGGGTGGTGCGCTACACGATCGACCGGTCGCCGCCGCACGGGATCGTGGCGGGCTCGGCGATCACGATCATCGAGTGGGAGTCGAACGGCCACAACGGCGGGGCGGTGGCGTTTGGCCGGGACGGGATGCTCTATGTGACGAGCGGCGACGGGACGAGCCTCTCGGACCTCGACAACGTCGGGCAGGACACGTCCTCGATGCGAGCCAAGGTCCTGCGCCTCGACGTGGACGGCGCGGCGCCCGGGCAGACGTATCGGATTCCTGGAGACAATCCGTTTGTCGGCGTGGCGGGCGTGCGGCCGGAGACCTGGGCCTACGGCCTGCGCAACCCGTGGCGGATGAGCGCCGATCCCGAGAGCGGGCAGATCTGGGTGGGGCAGAACGGGCAGGACATCCGCGAGAGCGCGCACCTGCTGGAGCGCGGGGCCAACTACGGGTGGAGCGCGTATGAGGGCTCGCGGCCGTTTCTGACGGGGAGGCTCAAGGGGCCAGCGCCGTTCACGCCGCCGACGATCGAGCACACACACTCGGTGTTTCGCTCGCTGACGGGCGGGATGGTGTACCGCGGGGCGAAGTTTCCCGAACTCGTGGGGTATTATGTTTATGGAGACTACGGCACGGGGCGCATCTGGGCCGCGAAACACGATGGCCAGCGACTGGTCTCGAACCGCGAGCTGATCGACACGCCGTTCGCCATCGCGGGGTTTGGCCTCACGCCCGATGGGGACATCCTGATCGCGGATCACCTCGGCGACGGGCTCCACCGACTTGAACCGGCGCCACCGGCGAAACCGGGGACGCCGTTTCCCACGCGACTGAGCGAGACGGGGCTGTTTGCCGCGACAGCGGACCTGCGGTCGGCGCCGGGTGTGCAGCCCTTCGCGATCAACGCCCCGGCCTGGCACGATGGCGCGACCGCCGAGCGACTGCTGGCGATCCCCGGCGAGGGCAAGGCCGAGGAGAACGGGCCGTGGAAAACCTGGGAGTTGCCCGACGGCACGGCGCTCGCGCAGACACTCAGCCTGCCGAAGGGCGACGGACAATCCCGGCGCCGGATCGAGACGCGCGTCCTGCTCAAACAGGCCAACGACTGGGCGGCCTACAGCTATCGGTGGAACGAGGAACAGACCGATGCCACGCTGGTGCCCGAGGCCGGCCAGCGTCTGAGTGTCGGCGGGCGCGACTGGCTGGTGCCGAGCCGTTCGGACTGTCTCTCGTGCCATTCGCGCGAGGCCAACTTTGCGCTGGGCCTCACGAACGCGCAGCTCAATCGCAACGTGACGGTCGAAGGTCGGACGCAGAACCAGATCGCGGCGTTCATCCGGCTGGGGCTCGTGGGCGGTCGGGCCCCGGGGCCGCGCGCGCCGCACCTCGTGAATCCCTCCGACACGAGCGCGCCGCTGGAGGACCGGGCGCGTGCCTATCTGGCGGCCAACTGCTCCCACTGCCATGTGCCGAACGGCGGCGGCAACACGCTCATGGACCTCACGCCCTGGGCGCAGGGGGAGCGCCGGCACCTGATCGACGCAGTGCCGCAGCACGGCGACTTTGGGATCAAGGACGCGCGCCTCGTCGCGCCCGGCAACGTCGGCCGGTCGGTCCTGCCCCGGCGGGTCGCGATGCGGGGTGACAGCCAGATGCCGCCGGTTGGCACGATCGCCGGCGATCCCGACGGCGTGAAGCTGATCTATGAGTGGGTGCAAAGCCTGCCGGTGTCCGCGACGGCGGAGAAGCGCTGAGCCTGGCGGATTTTTGTTCGCCACGCGCCGCCTCACCATTCCCCATGGTAGGGCATGACCCACGAACAGCGTTTCGCCGCCCTTGCCCTCGAACTCCCGCCGGCGCCCAAACCGGTGGCCGTCTACCGCCCGGTGGTGGTGGTGCAGCACCTCGCCTATGTCTCGGGGCACGGCCCGGTGTGCGTCGACGGCTCGCTGATCAAGGGGCGGGTCGGCGCGGACCTCTCGCTGGAGCAGGGCCACGCGGCGGCGCGGCAGGTGGGGCTCGCGATCCTCGCGACGCTGCGGGCGCAGCTCGGCTCGCTGGACAGGGTGGGCCGGGTGGTGAAGGTGCTGGGCATGGTGAACTCGGCCCCGGCGTTTTATGACCATCCGAAGGTGATCAACGGGTGCAGCGAACTCTTTGCGCAGGTCTTCGGCGAGGAGGCCGGCATCGGGGCGCGCAGCGCGGTGGGGATGGGGCCGCTGCCCGGCAACATCGCGGTGGAGATCGAGGCCATCTTCGAACTTGTCCCATGAATCCGGATACCTGGATGCGGCTGGCGAACGAGGCGGACGTGCCCTCGCCGGCGCTGGTGCTGCACCTCGGACGCATCGACGAAAACATCCGCCGCATGGTGGCGCGGGCGGGTGACCCGGCGCGGCTGCGGCCGCACATCAAGACGCACAAGCTGCCCCAGCTCGTCGCGCGGCAGATCGCGGCGGGAATCACCAAATTCAAGTGCGCGACCATCGCGGAGGCGGAGCTAGCCGCGACCGCCGGCGCGGCGGAGGTGACGCTCGCCGTGCCCCCGGTGGGGCCGAACATCGCACGGTTCGTCCGCCTGCTGGCGGCGTTTCCCCGGACGGCGTTTTCCGCCATCGGCGACAACGGGGCCGCGATCGCGGAGCTGGGCCGGGCCGCCGCGGCGGCGGGGCAGGTGGCCGAGGTGCTGCTGGACCTCGACATCGGGCAGGGGCGGACGGGGATTGCGCCCGGACCCGCGGCGTTTGCGCTTTATGCCGAGGTGAGCGTGATGCCCGGCGTGCGCGCGGGCGGCCTGCACGCGTATGACGGGCACCTGCACCAGCCGGACTTCGCGGCCCGCGAGGCGGCGTGCGACCGGGGATATGCGCCGGTCGAGACGATGCGCGCCGCGCTGGTCGCGGCGGGAGTGCCGGTGCCGCGCGTGGTGGCGGGCGGCTCGCCGACGTTTTGGTTTCATGCGCGCCGGGCGGGCGTCGAGTGCAGTCCCGGCACGGTCGTGCTGTGGGACGCGAGCTACGCGCAGTGCCACCCCGAGATGGAGTTCCAGCCGGCGGCGACCCTGCTCACGCGGGTGGTGAGCCGGCCGGGCACGAACCGGCTGTGCCTCGACCTCGGGCACAAGGCGGTGGCGAGCGAGATGCCGCACCCGCGCGTGATCTTTCCCGAACTGCCGGACGCGCGCGCGGTGGTGCACAGCGAAGAACACCTCGTGGTGGAGACGGCCGAGGCGGGGCGCTTTCCGGTCGGCACCGTGCTGCGCGGCATCCCGTGGCACATCTGTCCCACGGTGGCGCTGCACAGCGAGGTCTTCGTCGCGGAGGGCGGGCGGGTCACGGGCACGTGGCCGGTGGTGGGCCGCGCGCGCCGGATCACGATCTGATCATGCCGCTTTCCCCCGGCCTCCTGCTGCTGCTGGCGCTCGCGTCGATCGTCGTGCTGGTCGTGCTGGTGACGTGGCGGAAGATGAACGCGTTTGTCGCGCTGTTCATCGCCGCGCTGCTCGTCGGGCTGGGGGCGGGGCTGGCACCGGTGGCGGTGCTGAAGGCGTTTCAGGAGGGGCTGGGGGCGACGATGGGCGGGATCGCGATCGTGATCGCGCTCGGGGCGATGCTCGGCCGGCTGCTCGCGGAGTCGGGGGCGGCGCGGGTGCTGGCGGAAAACTTCAACGCGTTCTTCGGGCCGCAGCGCGTGGGCTGGTGTATCGTGGCGCTGGCGATCTCGGTGGGGCTGGTGACGTGGTTTGCGGTGGGTCTGCTGCTTCTGCTGCCGGTGCTCATCTCGCTCGCGCACGAGACGAAGCGGCCCTTCCTGCTGCTGGCGATTCCACTGCTCTCGTTTCTCTCGGTGATGCACGGGCTGATGCCGCCCCACCCGGGGCCGGTCGTCGCCATCGAGGCGCTCGGGGCAAACACCGGTCGGGTGCTGGGGTGGGGCTTCCTGCTGGGGATTCCGGTGGCGGCGATCGCCGGACCGTTTTTCGCGCGCTGGGCGGTGAAACATGTGTCGGCGGAGACGCCGGTGCTGCCGGTGACGAAGACCTCGATCCGCGGCGTGCCGTCGTTTGGCGCGACGCTGTTCGTGGTGATTCTGCCGATCGGGCTGATGCTGCTGGCCACGGCGTCGGAGCTGGTGCTGCTGGCCGGTCACGCGTGGCGCACGGCGCTCACGTTCATCGGGCACCCGGTTTTCGCGCTGGTGACGGCGTTCCTTGTGGCGGCGCTGATTTTTCAACGCGCGTGCGGGTTCACACGCAAGGAGACGCTGACGTTTACCGAGCAGAGCATCGGCGGCATCGGGATGACGCTGCTGGTGGTCGGGGCGGGCGGCGGGTTTGCGCGCGTGCTGCGCGAGGCGGGGATCGCCAACGCGCTGGGCAACGTCGCGGGCACGCTGCACCTGCCGCCCCTGCTCTATGGGTGGCTGCTGGCGGCCTTCATCCGCGTGGCCACCGGGTCGGCCACGGTGGCGATCACGACGGCGGCGGGCGTGCTCGTGCCACTGCTGGCGGCACATCCGGAGATCAACCGCGACCTGCTGGTGCTGTCGGTGGGCTGCGGCTCGCTCTTCCTCTCGCACCTCAATGACGGCGGGTTCTGGATCGTGAAGGAATCGCTGGGGCTCACGGTCGGGCAGACCCTGCGCACCTGGACGGTGACGGAGAGCCTGATCGGCATCTTTGGGCTCGGCGGAGTCCTGATCATCGATGTGCTGTTGAAGCTATGAGCGCTCCGTTCCTCTTTGACGCCCACCTCGATCTGGCGCTCAACGCCATCGAGTGGAACCGCGACCTCCGGCTGCCGCTGGCTGAGGTGCGCAAAAGCGAAGCGCATCTCGCGGACCGGCCCGGCCGCGGCCGCGGCACGGTGACCTTCCCGGAAATGGTAATGCCCGGCGATAGTATTAAAATGAGTATCAAGCTGATTTATCCCGTTGCACTCGAGCAGGGCATGCACTTTGCCATCCG
>JAPLTR010000273.1:0-13599 GCA_026398065.1 Verrucomicrobiota bacterium
ACCGTCCCCGCCGCCGGCTACGCGTGGACCGCCTTCGCCTCCACCGAGACCGGCGCGTGGCTGCGCGTCCGCCCCTCGCGCGACTGCGCCCACGCCACCGCCTCCTTCGCCTACCGGAACACCGACGCCCGCCCTGCGCGCGCCGACGCCCGCTTCGAGGGCCTCGGCACCGTCGCGACGGAAGGCGGCCTGCTCCACGCTCGCGGTGCCGGGAAGAAGACCCTCGGTGTCGCCGCTTCCGGCCGGTTCTATGAGATGGGCCCCGACATGCAGCTCATCCGGAGCGACGAAGCCGGTGCCGCCGCCTGGATGAAGGCCAACGTCACCCCGCCCCGCGATGCCGTCGCCCTTGACGCCGCCTCCGTCATCTACACCGACGAACAGGGCAGACGCTGGCGCCTGCCCCGCGGCAGTGCCGAATTCGATGGCTACTCGCCCCACGGCATCGAGCGCACTGCCCGCGAGGTCTGCACCGAGCGCGACCTCCTCAATGCCGGCGGCACCTTTTTCGAACTCCCCGCGGAAAACGCCGGCGGCATCGGAAAACTTCGCCCCGTCGCCACCCACAACCGCCACATCCATGACTACGCCAGTTGGCGCGGTCTTCTGGTCATGTCCGGGGTCGCCGCCAACGCGCCCGACGCCAATCCACATCTCATCCGCTCTCCTGACCGGGGAGCCGCCGTCTGGGTCGGCGCCGTCGACGACCTTTGGTCCTTTGGCAAGGCCGTCGGCGTGGGCGGTCCGTGGAAAGATTCCGCCGTCCGGGCCGGCGAGCCCTCCGATCCGTATCTGCTCACCGGTTACGACCGAAAGAAACTCACCCTGTCGCACACCTCGCCGACCGCCCTCCGCGTCCGCGTCGAGGTCGATCTCACCGGCACGGGCCGCTGGGTGACCTACACCACCCTCGACGTCCCCGCCGGAAAATCCGTTGAACATCTTTTTCCCACCGGATACCAAGCCTACTGGTTGCGCGTCACCTCCGACTCGTCGGCCACCGCCACCGCCTGGCTGACCTACGACTAACCCGTTTCCCCTTATCTGCTCCCCTTTCCGATGAAACGCCTTCTCTCCCTCCTCGCCCTCACCGCGCTCGCCGCCCTCCCCGCCCGCGCCGCCGACCGCCTCCTCGTCGAGGCCGAGTCCTTCGCCTCCCCCGGCGGCTGGTCGCTCGACACGCAGTTCATCGACCTCATGGGCTCGCCCTACCTCATCGCCCACGGCCTCGGCACGCCGGTGAAGGACGCGACCACCACCGCGACGTTTCCCGCCACCGGCACCTACCGCGTCTGGGTCCGCACCAAGGACTGGGTCGCCGAATGGAAGGCCCCCGGCACGCCTGGCAAATTCCAGGTCCTCCTCAACGGCCAGCCCCTCGCCGAGACCATCGGCACCAAGAGCGCCACGTGGTTCTGGCACGACGGCGGCACCGTGAACATCGCCAAGAAGGACAACACCCTCGCCCTCCACGACCTCATGGGCTTCGACGGCCGCTGCGACGCCCTCTACTTCACCACCGACCTCAAGGAGACGCCCCCCAACGACAACGCCCCGCTCTCCTCCTGGCGCAAGACCACCCTCGGCCTCCCCGCCGCGCCGCAGGACATGGGCGAGTTCGACCTCGTCGTCGTCGGCGGCGGCTACGGCGGCATGGGCAGCGCGATCTCCGCCGCCCGCATGGGCCTCAAGGTCGCCCTCATCCAGAACCGCCCCGTCCTCGGTGGCAACGGCAGCTCCGAGATCCGCGTCTGGGCCCAGGGCCTCCTCCGCCGGGGCAAGTACCCGCACATCGGCGAGATGGTCGAGGAGTTTGCCGACAAGGCCAAAAACTCCCCCGGCACGTATGAGGAATTTGGCGACGCCCAGAAGGAGGCCCACGTCCGCGCCGAGAAAAACATCTCACTTTTCCTCAACGAACACGTGTACGCCGCCACCACGATCGGCGGCAGGATCGTCTCCGTCACCTCCCTCAACACCTCCACCAGCCGCGAGAAGAAATATTCCGGCAAGCTCTTCGTCGACTGCACCGGCCACGGTAGCCTCGCCTACCTCGCCGGCGCAAAATACGAGATCGAGCTCAAGGACCTCCTCGGCATGTCCAACATGTGGGTCTGGAGCAACGCCGACGGCCCGCGCTCCTATCCCGAGACGCCCTGGGCCCTCGACCTGAAGATGGACGACTTCCCCTACCCGAAGCTCGGCAAGGCCGACATGGCCACCAAGGGCAAGGGCGAGTGGTTCTGGGAGAGCGGTTTCAACAAGCACCCGATCAACGACCTTGAGCTGATCCGCGACTGGAACCTCCGCGCCGTCTTCGGCGCCTTCAACGCCATGAAGAACCGCGACGGCAAGGCCGAGCATCCCAACGCCAAGCTCGACTGGGTCGCCTACGTCGGCGGCACCCGCGAGTCGCGCCGCATCGTCGGCGACGTCATGCTCACCCACGAGGACATCATCACCAAGAAACAGTTTCCCGACGGCTGCGTGCCCAGCACGTGGAGCATCGACCTCCATTTCGCGAAGAAGGAGTACTCCGTGAAGTTCGCCGACAACCCCTTCATCTCCGTCGCCGAGCACGACCGTCGCATCGACCGCGACTACGGCTACCCGATCCCCTACCGCTGCCTCTACTCCGTCAACATCGAGAACATGTTCATGGCCGGCCGCGACATCAGCGTGACCGACCAGGCCCTCGGCACCGTGCGCGTGATGAAGACCATCGGCATGATGGGCGAGGTCGTCGGCAAGGCCGCCGCCGTCGCCATCCAGCGCAACACCACTCCCCGCGGCGTTTACGAGAAACATTGGAACGAACTCGACAGCCTCCTCCAGCTCCCCGGCCGCGCCCGCCGCGCCAGCCTCGAAGCGCCCTTCCAGATCGCCGGCCCCGCGCCCGCGCCCGTCGTCGATTCCGGCAACTCCGCCGTCAGCCTCGCCTCGCTCAAGGGCATCGTGATCGACAACAAGTCCGCGAAGCTCACCGGCAAATGGGCCAGCGGCGCCGGCCTCGACCACATCGGCTCCGACTACGCCTACGCCCGCGGTCCCGGCAACACGGCCGTCTTCGCGTTCACCGTCCCCGCCGACGGCCGCTACGAGGTCCGCTTCGCCACCGCGCCGCACGAGAACCGCGCCAGCAACTCCGCCCTCACCGTCCGCCACGCCGACGGCACCACGCCCGTCACGGTGAACCAGAAGAATCCCGGCAGCGTCGACAAGTACTGGGTTTCCCTCGGCACCTACCGCTTCGCCGCCGGCCAGCCCGCCGCCGTCGAGGTCGACGCCGCCACCGCCAACGGCAACGTCCACATCGACGCCGTCCAGGTGCTGCCAGCGAAGTAGCTCGTGTCATCGCGCCGTCCGCGGTGACAACGCTGTCAGACGGCGCGGAAAGGTTTGGACTTTTGAGCAAAAGGTTAAGCCCCTCGATCAGCCGGCGGGTGACCGCGATGGGGGCGCCCCGCCGGCGGGCTTTGCCCGGGCACGCCGGCGTCGGCAAAACACCCTTAGGAGGACAGGGCGGCGCTGGCAGACCGTCACGACGGCCACGCAAAGGACACGGCGCAAGGGGGGCCGGCCTTGCTGGAGGAGGCGTTTTCCGAACCGCTGACCCTTGTCGCGGGCATCGGCACGGGGTGCCAGCCCGACCAAGGCCGCAGGCCGCCCTGGCCCAGATGTCTGAGTTCGGGGACCTCGGCCAACCACCGTCCAGGCCGCCCCCTCGCCCACGCCTTGGACCTGCCGCAGTCGAGCCAGCCGGGCCCGCCCAGCCTGCGGCCACACCAGGGCGCGGCTCGCGTCCTCGACCGCCGCGAGCTGCGGCGATGGGCCCTACGCCGCGGCTGCCTTCGCCGCCGTCACCAGCTTTCCGATGATGCCGTCGAAGGTGCCGTTGGTGAAGAAGACCACCACGCGAGGCTTCCCGCCGGACTTCTTCGCGTCGAAGACATTGGCCGCAAGCTGGTCGTAGAGCGCGAGGTTGGTCGCCGCATAGTGCGCCTCGACGCCCTGCGTCTCAAGGTGCTGCGCGACCGCCTCCGGATCGAAGCGCTCGTCGTCGCGGAGTTTTTCGGGCCGGTTGACCGGACCGATGAAGACCTCATCGGCCAGCGCGAGGGCACGCATGAAGGCGGCCTGCAGGGTCTTGACGCGCGCGGTGTTGCTCCGTGGCTCAAACAGCGCGGTCAAAATCGCGCCGGGGAACCGCGCGCGGAACGACTGGAGCGTCTCCGCGAGGGCGGTCGGGTGGTGGCCGAAATCCTCGATCACGGTGAGCGCGGGCGTCGCGAGCAGGACCTCCTGGCGGCGTTTCACGCCGCGGTAGCGCGGGAGGGCGTCGAGCTTGAAGGCGGTGGGGTTGGCGGGGTCGAGCGCGAGGCCGGCGGCGGTGGCGGCCATGGCGGCGTTGCGGGCGTTGAAGATGCCGGGCTGCGACCACTTCACGTGCGCCCACGGCTGGCCGCGCCAGAGGAGCTTGAACTCGGTGCCGGCGGGCGACTCCGTGAAATCGACGATGCGCGTGTCGCAGGCCTCGCCGAGGCCGACACGCACGACGCGCGTCCACGCCATCGGCCCGAGGGCGCGGAGATTGTCGTCGTCGCCGTTGAGCACGATCACGCCGTTGCGCGGGACGATGCGGGCGAGATGGGTGAAGGTCCGCTGCACGTCGGCGACGTCGCGGAAGATGTCGGCGTGGTCGAACTCGAGGTTGTTGAACACCGCGATGTGCGGCGCGTAGTGGATGAACTTGCTGCGCTTGTCGAAAAACGCGCTGTCGTATTCGTCGCCCTCGATCACAAACGGCTCGCCGTCGCCGCCGCGGTACGTGCCGACGGGCGGGTCCTGCGGCACGCCGCCGATGAGGAAGCCGGGGGCGCGGCCGTTTTCGCGCAGGAGAAAGGAGGCGAGCGCCGTCGTGGTCGTTTTCCCGTGGGTGCCGCACACGACGATGTTGCGCCGGGTGCTGAGGACGAAGTCGTGCAGCACCGCCGGGAGCGACTTAAAGAGGAAACGACGCGTGTCGAGGAGCCACTCGACCTCCGGGTTGCCGCGCGACATGGCGTTGCCGATCACGACGAGGTCGGGCGCGAGTTTTTCGAGGCGCACGGGGTCGAAGCCCTCGTGCACGGTGATGCCGGCCTCGGCCAGCACCGTGCTCATCGGCGGATAGACACCGGTGTCGGCGCCCAGCACCTCGTGACCGAGGGAGCGGAGGAGGAGCGCGGCGTTGCCCATCGCCGTGCCGCAGATGCCCATGAAGTAGAGTTTCATTTTATCCGAATTTCTTCCCGGTTTTGGACAGAGTGACCTGATAAATGCAAGCGTGACCGGTCCCGATCTTTTTGCTCCGGCTTTCCCGTCGCACCGAATGAAAACGAGCGAGGGGCGTGCCCCCCGTCCGCGGCGGGCCGCGCATCCCTTCTCGGTGCTATGCGCCGCCGGAGGAGAGTAGGCCCAGCCGGTCGTCGATCAGGGCGGAGTGTCGGGCGTGGTCGGCGGAGGGCTGGCTGAGAGCGAAGTCAAAGGTGGGGAGCATCGCCTTCATGCGCTCGTGGCCGCCGGTCGTCCGGAGACGGTCGGGGAAACAGGTCTGGATGATCTGCAGGGCGATATTGGCCGAGACGGAGGCGCCGGGCGAGGCGCCGAGGAGGGCCGCGAGCGTGCCGTCCGGCGCGGTGACCACTTCGGTGCCGAAGGAGAGGCGGCCGGCATCGGCCTGTTTCAGGGCCTGCACGCGGATGCCGGCGTCGACGAGACGCCAGTCGGCGGCGACGGCCTCGGGGTAGAATTCGCGGAGGGCCCGCAGGCGCGACTCCATGCTTTGCAGCGCCTGCTGGACGAGAAAGCGGGCAAGGACGCGGTTGTGGAGACCGGTGCGCAGAAGCGTGCCGACGTTGTCGGGACGGATCGACGCCGGCAGATCCGTGGCGCGGCCGGTGCGGTGGAGGAACTTCGTCGTCCACGTGGCGAACGGCCCGAAGAGGAGCACGCGCCGGCCGTGGAGGTGACGGACGTCGAGGTGCGGGCCGCCGAGGGCGCCGGAATCGGGCGGCGGCGGACCGTAGACCTTGCCGAAGTGGCGGGCGACGACTGCGGGGTTGTCGCAGACGAGCCACTGGCCGGCGATGGGAAAGGCCGCGAGGCCGCGCGCCACGGGCAGGCCGGCGGCCTGGAGGAGCGGGATGGTGCCCCCACCGGCGCCGACGAAAACAAAGCGGGCGCGTACCGGGCGCGATTCGCCCGACCCGGCGTGGCGCACGACGAGTTCCCAACCGTCGGCCGCGCGTCGCAGGCGGGTGACGCGGTGGCCGGTGAAGACGCGGCAGCCCTCCTGCACCGCGAGCCAGGCAAGCAGCTGGCGGGAGAGTTCGCCGAAGTTCACGTCGGTGCCGGCGGCGACGCGGGTGGCGGCGACGGGCTCGGCGGCGCGGCCCTCGATGAGGAGCGGGGTCCAGCCGCGCAGGACCTCTCGGTCGGCGGTGAACGCCATCGTCCGGAAAAACGGGTGCGCGGCCAGGGCTGCGTGACGGGCGCGAAGGAACGCCACGGACGCTTCCCCGCGAACGAAGCTCAGGTGCGGAACGGCGCGGATGAAGTCGGCCGGGCGCGGGGCGAGGCCGTGGGCCACGGCGTAGCTCCAAAACTGCCGCGACTGTTCGAAACGGGCGAAGATCTCGACGGCCTTGGTGACGTCGACCGGCGTTCCAGCCACGGCGGGCGGAGGGGTGTAGTTGAGTTCGCAAAGGCCGGCGTGGCCGGTCCCGGCGTTGTTCCAGCCATCGGAGCTTTCGCCGGCGAGTTCCGCGGCGGCCTCGTGGACCTCGATCGTGAGCCTCGGATCGAGGCGCTTGAGCATCGCGCCGAGGTGCGCGGACATGATGCCGCCACCGATGAGCAGGACGTCGGGGTCCGGGGACGCCATCCTAGGCTCAGCGCGTGAGCTTGACGGGCTTGAAGGCGGCCAGGGCCGGCCGGCCTTGGGTCGCGGTCAGTTCGTCGTACGCGACCTTTTGCAGCGCCACCGCCTGCGACGCCGACAGGCCGAGTTCGTAGGCGGCGCGTTCGTTGCCGCCGAGCGAGCGCGGATCGAGCCCGGTGAGATCGCCAAAAATCATCAGCGCACTGAGGTAGTAGCCGAAGGTGCTGCCGTGGTAGTGGTCGTAGGTCCACAGGTCGACCTGCCCGGCGGCGATCCCGTCGTAGGGATTCGGATCGGCCACGCCCGCGGCCATCGCGCGATTCCAAGCCTCGCCCACCGGGATGACGGCGCGGAACGCGGACGAGCCGGCGGCGGCGCGGTCGTAGGCCGCGCGCAGGTCCAGCGCCATTTTCTCAATGGGCTGGCCATGCCAGTGTCCTTTTTCCGGATACGTCTGGTCCGCGCGCGACCAGGTGGCGACCAGGCGGATGTCGACCCGGGGGTTCTGGCTGACCAGCAGGTCCGCGAGCTGCTTCGCCGACTGGATGAGCAGCGCGGGATCGCCGCTCTTGTCCTTGTCGAGGGTGCTGTAGCCGTGCGCGACCACGAAATCCCACGGGCGGGCGATGACGGCGGCCTTTTCCTTCACGTGGAAATCAATACCCTTGCCCGGCCCCGTCTCCAGGCTCACGGCATAGTTGCGGCCCGCCTGCCGGGCAAAGGCATTGAACAGCGCCGGCACGCCGCCGATGCCCTCGTTGTTCAGATCGACCACGCTGTCGGGCCGGAAGAACCGCACCGGCGAACCCGCGCCAAACGTAAAACTGTTGCCGAGAAACAGCACCGTCGGCGGTGCCGCGGGCGTCGATTCCGCGCCTTGGGCGGCGGCGAAGAAGGAGCACAGCAACGCGACGACCGCGAGCGGCCGGCAGCGGCATTTCGGAAACAGACGGGGGAAGATTTCCATGGCCGGGACAGGACCAGATTTTTTTCCACTTGGCGACACACGACATGCACCGGGCCCGCATCTCGGGGCTTGCGCGAGAAGCGCCCCCGGACCGGGCCTCGTCCCCCTCCCCACCAGCCTGAAATCTCCCGCCCTCAAGGATCCTTGTTCGCGCCTTTTTTGACCGCGGGCTCGTCGGGCATGCGGCCGTTGTAGCCCTTGTAGATGTCCAGCGGGTCCTCGATCAGGCCGCCCTGGTCGTGGGATTCGACGACCCACTGGTCCACGAGCGCGCGGAGTTCGCGCAGCTTCGCGGCGTGGCGGGGGTCGGCGGCGAGGTTTTTGACTTCGTACGGGTCGGCGGCGAGCTCGTAGAGCTCCTCCACGGGCTTCCGGTCGGCGGCGAACAGCGCGGCCTCGGGGGTGAGCTTCCCCTCGCGGGCGAGCTGCTTCACGAGGTTCCAGGTGGGGTATTGGTTTTCCTTGTACGCATTGCGCTGCATGTAGGGGATCGCCGGGAAATAGTTGCGGATGTACTTCCAGTCGGCGGTGCGCACGGCGCGCATGCGGTCGGTCGACTCGTCCATCCGGTCGCGGGCGGCAAAGACATGGGTGCGCGGGGTGGCGCCGGGCGCGAGGAAGTCGCGGCCCTGGAACACCGCGTTGGGCTTCACGCCGGCGAAGCCGAGGAGCGCCGCGGAAAGGTCGATGGCGGAGACCAACTGGTCGTCCACGGCGCCGGCACGGCGGCGGTCGGGCAACGCGATGAGGAGCGGGATGGAGAGGCCGCCGTCGTAGAGAAACTGCTTCGAGCGGAAGAGGCACTGGCCGTTGTCGCCGATGAAGACGATGATCGTGCTGTCCGCCAGACCCTCCCGCTCCAGGCGGGCGAGCACCTCGCCCACGTGAAAATCCATGAGCTGGATCGCGTCGAGGTAGTTGGCATACTCCTCCCGCGCCACGGGATGGTCGGGATAGTATGGCGGCAGCTTGACCTTCGCCGCGTCGACGTGGCCGACGGGCGAATCCTTCGAACGGGCAAAGGTCCAGCCGGGTCCCTTGTGGCTCTCGTTGATCGAGATCTCGGCGAAGAAGGGCTGGCCGGGTTTGCGCTGATTCCAATCGTAACCGTCGAAGGGCGGGCCGTCGGTGAGGAAATTGAAATCGGTTTTGCCGGTGCCGGCCGCGCCGGTCAGGCGCGGCGCACCGGGGGCCGCCGCCTTTTTGCCCTTGCCGGGCCCGGCCGCGAGGTTGGCGGTGAAATAGCCGGCATCGCGGAAGTAGTCGGTGATCGTGCGGACGCCCGGGGGCAGCGGGCGCTTGTTCCACTGCCACGTGCGGTGCTGGTGCGCGCCGATGGTGGTCTGGTACATGCCCGTCATGATGGCCGAGCGGCTCGCGGAGCACACCGGCGCGGTGGTGAATGCGTGCGTGTAACGCACGCCGCGGGCCGCGAGGCGGTCGAGATTCGGCGTCTGCACGAGCGGCTCGCCGTAGCACGACAGGTGGCAGCCGATGTCCTCCGCGAGGATGAAGAGGATGTTGGGCTTGGCGGCATCGGCCGCGAAGGCGGGCGCGGCCAGGGCCACCGCGGCGAGGAGGATCGAGCGAAGAGGCGTGATCATGAGAGTGAGCGAGCGAAGGGGTTTATTTTTCCTCATCGTTTTTCTTTCCCTTCTTCTTCGGCGGAGGGGCGTCGAGCGAGGTGCGCAGGCCCGCGAGTTTTGACTCCTGGGCTTTCAGCCAGGTGGCGTAGCTCTTGCCCGGACCGCCGACGTACGCGTAGGTATCGAAGACGGCGGCCTCGCCGAGGATGCGGGGGTCGGCGTCGTCCTTCAGCAGTTGCTGCATCCGGCCGCGGAGTTCCGCGAGCTTCGCGCCGTAGGCAAGGTCGTGGGCCAGATTGTTCACGCCCTGCGGGTCGCGCTGGAGATCGTAGAGTTCGTCGGGCAGGCGCTTCCCGAAGCTCAGATCGTAGAAATGGCCGCCAAGGATCTTCACGACCTCCTTGGTCGGACCAGGATCGCAGTTGCCGAAATCCGTCTCGGGATTGCCCGCCGGCCAGCGGTCGGGATGGAAATTATGCACGTACAGAAAGTCCTTCGTGCGCAGCGCGCGCACCGGATAGCCGAGGTCGTTGGGGCGCCCGAGGTCGTGGCGCTCCTTGCCCACCAGCATCGCGTCGCGGTTTTCCACCCAGCCGGATTTCTCCGAGCGCAGCAGCGAGACGAGGCTGCGGCCCGTCATCTGCTCATGCTTGGGGAGGCCGGCGAGTTCCAGATAGGTGGGCGCAAAGTCGCGCACATTGATGAAGTCCTCGATCACGCGGCCGGGCTTGATCACCCCACCCCACCGGATCGCGAGCGGGAGATGAAAACCGTCCTCGTGGATCTGCCCCTTTACATACGGAAACGGCATGCCGTGGTCGGAGGTGACGATGATGAGGGTGTTGTCCAGTTCGCCCGCCGCCTCGAGGGCCTTGAGCGCGCGGCCGATCTGGGCGTCGGCGGCCTCGACCTCGACGGCATAGTCGAGGAGATCCCGGCGCACGATGTCCGTGTCCGGCAGGTACGCGGGCACCTGGACATCGGCGGGCGACTTGCCGAGGCGCGCGCCGGAGTTCCACTCGTAGGCGCGGTGCGGCTCATGGAAACCCAGCCAGAAACTAAACGGCGTGCCCCGCGGACGTTTTTCGAGGAAGGCCTCGAAGTTCCGCGCGTAGTCGTTGCGTGAGATGCCGGTGGCGACGGGCGTGTGGGTGAACTCGTTGAAGGCCGGGCCAGCGGGATTGCGCGTGCGCTTGGCGAGCGTCTGAAAATCGCCCGGCCCCCACCCCTTGCCGGTCAGGCCCACGGTGTAGCCGGCGCGCTCGAGGAGATCGGGATAGACCTCGAACCCGGCGGGAAAATAGCCGTTGTGCGACACGGCCTCGCGGAGTTGCCAGGTGTTGCGGCCGGTGAGAATGCTCGCGCGGCAGGGACTGCATTTCGGATTGGAGGTGAAAGCGTTCTTGAAGAGCGCGCCCTCGCGGGCCACACGGTCGAAGTTCGGCGTCTTGACCCAGGTCGAGCCATAGGCCCCGGCGTCGCGCCAGCCCCAGTCGTCGAAGATGATGAAGAGCACATTGGGCCGGGCGGGCGCGGCGGCGCTCAGCATGGAGACCAACATGGAGAAACCCAGGAGGGCGAGGAGACGTTTCATGTGCATGAGGGTCGGGCAGACTGGTGGGGAGGAAGCGGGGCGCGACGGACCGAGCATCGGCGACGGCCCCGCCAAGGTCCACGGAGAATGTCAGAAGCGCCCGCTCACGCCGAGGGTGACCGTGACGCCGGGGATGAAGACCTGCGCGAGCTGGTCCGACACGCCACGGTACCAGGACTGGGGCTCGTTGAAGATGTTCTGCACATCGACCGAGAAGCTCACGTCGGGGCGCCACTGGTAGGCGACGCCGGTGTTCACGACGGTGCGGGCGCGGGTGTAGAGATTGGCGCCGGAGCCGACGGCAGTGAAATTGCGGATGTAGTCCCCCACGCGATTGGCGGTGACGCGCGAGCTGAATTTGCGGTGGCGCCAGCTCAGGCTGACATTGCCACTGCGCGGGATGAAGCCCGGGACCTGGCCCGTGGTGCGGTTGACGGTGCCGCCGAAATTGCCGCTGGTGTCGAGGACCGTGTAGTTGACCGACAGGGCGAGTCCCTTGAGCAGGCCGGGCAGGAAGGTGAACTGCTGGAGATAGCTGAACTCCCATCCATTGATGAGGGCGGTGCCCAGGTTCGCCTGGCTGAGGAGCTTGTAGCCGCCGTATTCGCCACCGTAGCCGTTGTCCACGCCGGTGCCTACGGTGCCCGACTCGATGCCACTCACAAAGTAGTCCTTGATCGATTTGCGGAACCAGCCGACGGAAAGATTGCCGACCGGCTCGAAGTAGAACTCCAGCGTGGCATCCCAGTTTTCCGCCGTCTGGGGACGCAGGGAGGGATTCGGCACCGTGAGCGTGCGGTCGGTGTCGTTGGCGGTTTCGCTCGGGTAGAAACCGCTGAGCGGTGGACGGCCGAAGCTGTTGGACCAGGCGAGACGGCCCTTGAAGTTGGGGGTGAAGTTCTGCGTGAGATGGATGCTGGGAAACGATTTCGTGTAGCTGCCGCTGAGTTCGCGACGGTTGGCCGCGTAGTCGCGCTGCGCGGAGCCCACGGGATCGGCGGCCTGCTGCGCGGCGGTGCTCGGCGTGCGCGAGCGCACCCAGCCCCAGCTCTCGTCGTCCGTCTTTTCCGTCCGGACTCCGGCGAGAAACCCGGTCTTGCCCACGTTACCCTGGACCATGACATAGCCGGCGCTCACCGTCTCGGTCGCGCCGCGGGTGTTGGTGAATTTCTGCTGCTCCGCAAAATAGCGGTCCTCGGCCCACAGCGCAGGATCGACCGGGGTGCGACCGCGGCCGATCGCGTTCGCATTCCACTGGGGGATCACCAGTCCGGTGCGGTGATCGCCGAAGGTCAGGATGGTGGGATCGGTGGGGAGCTGCGCGGAGTTTGTGCCGATGAAATTGTATCGCCGGGAACGGCTGCGGTCCTCGACCTTCTCCTCGCGCCAGCGCACGCCGGTCTTGAAGAAGAGCGGCAGCGACACCGGCAGTTGATAGCGGGCGTTGGCGCGCAGCTCGCGCGGTTCGTGAAACGCCTTCGTGTCGGCAAAATTATAGCTGTTGGGTTTGTAGCTCGCGGGATTGGAGAGGTCCGGGCCGGCCGTCTGGGTGAAGCGCGGGTAGAGGTCGGACTGCCGCCGGTCGAGCATCCAGCCCACCGGCGCAATGTTGCGGTTCACCAGCACGCCGCCGTCGCCGCCGCCGCTGTTGATGTGGTCGATGCTCACCACGCCGGCGTAGTCGAGTTCGAGCGGACCGAACTTCTGCTCCACCTCCAGCGCGACGTGGCGCTGGCGGTGGTAGAACTGCGACATCTGCGAGGTGATATCGACGTTCGAGCCGTTCACGGCGCGCACCTCGGTCACGCGGTCGGTGAAGCCGGGGACGATGTTCGAGGTGGCGCTGGGGACGGCCGTCGCGCTGCCGGCGAACGCGCGGAAATCGTAACGCATCCGAAAGCGCTCGAACGCGTCGTTGTAGATCGTGTTGAGCGAGATCTTCGTGTTGGGCGACAGGCGGTAGTCCACCTTGGCGTTGATGCTCGATTGCTTGCGGTTGTTGTAGTTGTCCTCGGTGCCATAGTCCCAGAGGTAGGCCGGCTGGTTCGCGGTCGTCTGGAAATTGCGCGTCGTGCTGAAGAAGCCGACGGCCTGCTCGCTGTAGAAGAGATTGACGGAGACGCCCAGGTTTCGCTCGCCGCCGAAAGCGTCAAAGACCTCCTGATACGCGGCGTTGAGGAGCGGATGCGAACGGTGATCCTCGCGCAGGGGGATCTGCTGGGTGAACGACGGGGCGGTACGCACCGAGAAATTATACGTCACGCGACGTTTTTCCTTCAGCGTGAGCGGCGAGCGGCTCTTGAGGTTGATCGTGCCACCGAGGGAGTCGGCGCCCTTGTCGGGCGTGTGGCCCTTGATCAGCTCGACGGCCTCGAACATCGAGCCGGTGATCGTGTGCATGCGGGTGGCGCGACCGCTGCCGCCCTGGCTGCCCATGAGCGCGCCGTCGATCGTGATGGTGTTGAGCGAAGCGCCGATGCCGCGCACATTCATGCCGTTGTAGTTGCCCTCGTCGTTGACCGTGCCCGAG
>JAPLTR010000273.1:13625-19223 GCA_026398065.1 Verrucomicrobiota bacterium
CGACTACGCGGCCTACGCCGTACGCGTCGATCGCCGCGATGTTCTTCACATTGGGGGCATTCTTCTGCGCGGTGAGGGCCAGGGCGTTGCCCTCGCGCTCACCGGTCACCTGAAACGCCGCGAGCTTGTAGAAGGCGGCCGTGAGGTCGAAGTTGCGCACCGCGCGCTGCGCCGGGGCGACGGTAATCGTGGCCTTCACCGCGTCGAGGCCGAGGTAGGACGCGACCACTTCATGGGTGCCGGCGGGGACGCCGTCCAGGACGTAGCGGCCCGTGCTGTCGCTGAAGGCAAACAGGCCGAGGGACGGCAGCTCGACGCGGGCGCCCTCCAGCAGGTTGCCGGTGGCGGCGTTGCTGACGTTGCCGGACAGCGTCCCGCCCCGGGGCGCTTCAGCCGCCGGGAGGCGGGAGGAAAAGGCCGTGAGTACGAGACAAATGAATACGCGGCGAAGCAGGCGCGACGATGCGAAGGAGGAGGCACGAAAGGTCACAGGCGAGGAACGAGAGAAATAAGGCAGGCGGCCTTCCGGTGGTCCGGGGCGCTGCGAAAGGGCAGGTTTTCTCCCCGGGGCCTGCCGTGGTCGGCTAAGGATATCCCAAGGCTCGGTGGCTCGCGTCGTGCGACGTAGAACCGGTGCGCATCAGAATTTAAATCAGTTCAATGTAAATAAAAATAGTCAGGTATTGAAACGATTCATCTCTGCGCGAATCGCGATTTTATTAGCGCTTTAACAACAACCGATTACATCACTGCTCGGGCAGCTCATTCAGGACAATCCAAAAGGCCCCCACGAGCTTGATCGCTTCGACGAAGGCGTGAAACTCCAGGGGCTTCACCACGTAGCCGTTCACCCCCAGCCGGTAGCTGCTCACGAGGTCCTGCTCCTCACGCGACGAGGTCATCACCACGACGGGGATGAGCCGCAGGTCCGGGTCCGCCTTGATCACCCGCAGGACCTCGAGGCCGTCCACCCGGGGCATCTTCAGGTCCAGCAGGATCAGGACGGGGTTCGGGTCGGTCCGGCCGGCGAACTCGCCGCGGCGGTGCAGGTAGTCGAGCGCCTCGACTCCGTCCCGGAGCGGGATCACCTCGTTGCCGAGATGATATTGCTTGAGCGCGTTGAGCGCCATCTCCGTGTCGAGGGAACTGTCGTCCACCAGGAGGATTCGTTTGGATTTCATGCGGGCGTTTCAGGTCAAACGGGCGGGCCGTAGGGTGAAATAGAAGGTGGCCCCCGCGTTCGGGGCGGCCTCGGCCCAGACGCGGCCACCGTGGCGGACAATGATACGGCGGACATTGGCGAGGCCGATCCCCGTGCCTTCAAATTCATCGGCGCGGTGCAGGCGCTGAAACACCCCGAAGAGTTTGTCCGCATACTTCATGTCGAAGCCCGCCCCATTGTCGCGCACGAAGAACACGAGGCGGCCGTCCTCCTCGCCGGCCTGCCCGACGGCGATCACCGCGGGATCGCGGCCGCGGGAGTACTTGACGGCGTTGCCCAGCAGGTTGGCCAGGACCTGCGTGAGCATCGCCGGGTCGCCTTGGACGAGCGGCAGGCGGGCGATCTCCCAGCGGAAAGTGCGTCCGGTCGCCTCCCGCTCCAGATCCGATCTCACGGCCTCCGCCAGAGCCGTGAGATCGACCGTCGTCTCGTGCAGGTCGGTCCGACCCATCCGCGAAAACGCCAGCAGGTCGTCGATCAGCTGGCCCATCTGCCGCCCGGCATCGGTGATGATCTTCACATAGCGCAGCCCGGCGGGAGAAAGACTGGCGGACGCCTCGCTCGCGAGCATCCCGACGAAGCCCTGCACGTGGCGCAGCGGTGCGCGGAGGTCATGGGACACCGAGTAGGAGAACGCCTCGAGTTCCTGGTTGGCGATCCGGAGTTGCGCGGCGTGCTGGCGGAGTTCGTCGTTGAGCCGGCGCATCTCGGCCTCGGTCTCATTGCGACGAGTGACGTCGCGCGCGGTCGCATACATCAGCCCGCCGGGTTGCGGCACGGAGCGCCATGACAGCACGCGCCAGGTGCCGTCCTTGTGGCGGTAGCGGTTCTCAAAATTCAGGACCTTTTCGCCGGTCGACAGCTGTTTCTCGACCTCGCGCACGGTGGCCGCAATGTCGTCGGGGTGGATCAGTTCCAGATAGGGGCAGGCCAGGAACTCCTCCACCTCCCAACCGAGGATGTCGGTCACAGCCGGACTGACCCGCTTGAAATAGCCATCGCCGCTCGAGATGCACAGGAAGTCCAGCGAGAGGGAGAAAAAGCGCTCGAGCTCCGCCACCGCCTCCTTGCGCTCGGTGATGTCGACCACCATCGACAGGTCGTCGAAACCGCCCGCGGGGTGGCGCTGGCGCTGGCGCGAGTAGTAGACCCAGACCACCCGGCCATCCGGCCAGACGTAGCGTTTGTCCAACGAGAAGCGGTCGATCTCGCCCGCGTTGAGTTGGGCCGCGAGGCGCGCCTGAACCGGGAGGTCGTCCGGATGGGTCACGCGGGCGAAGGCCCCCGGCTCCTCCACCTCCTCCCGCCGCAGCCCGCACAGGCGCAGATGGGCGTCGTTGATCAGGCGGGACCTCCGCCCGTCGGCATCGTTCTTGGTCAGCGCGATGCCGACCGGGAGCGAATCGAAAATGAGTTTCAGCCGGGCGCGCTCCCGCGCCAGCTCCTCCAAGGTGGAGATCAGCCTGATCTCGGCCCGGCGCTCCGCCGTCACGTCGCGAAAGACCAGCACCACGCCGAGCAGCGCGCCGTCGCGGTCGCGGATCGGCGCCGCGCTGTCGGAGATCGCCCGCTCGCGCCCGTCGCGCGCGATCAACACGGTGTGGTTCGCCAGCTCCTGCATCTGCCCGGTGGCCAGCACCGTGTTGACCGGAATGGCCACGGGGGCCCGCGTGGTCTCGTTGACGATCTTGAACACCGCGTCGACCGGCTGGCCGAACGCATCGGACAAAGTCCACCCGGTCAGCTCCTCGGCGACCCGGTTCATCCGGGTGATCCGGCCGCCCGTGTCCGTCGCGAGCACGGCGTCGCCGATGGACTGCAGGGTGACGGCGAGGCTGTTCTCGCTGCGGCGCAGCGCTTCCTCCGCCGCGCGGCGTCCGGCGAAATCGCGCCGGATCGCGAACAGCGCCAGGCCCACAAGCCCGAGCGCCGCCACGCTGCCGCCAACGATCACGCCCTGCGCAACCGTCGAACTCCGGACCGTGTGGCTTTCACGCCGCAGGAGCAGCGCCTCTTCGGCAACCTTCATCTCGGCCACGCCCTGGCGGATCTGGTCATGGAGCCGCTGACCCCGTCGCGTCACCATCAGCGCCTGCGCCGCCCCGAAACCGCGCTGGCGTCGCGCTTCGACGATCTCGCGCCCGAAGCCGAGCTGGCCGTCGAGCTGGGCGGCGATCGTCTCCAGCCGCCGCTGCTGGACGGGATTGTCCCGGGTGAGTTCCCGCAAGTCCCGCAATTGCGCCGGGATCGAGCGGGTGGCCGCAACGAAGGGGTTGAGGAAGTCCTCTTCGCCGACCACCGCGAACCCCCGGTAGCCGTTCTCCGCGTCGGCCGACAACGCGAGCAGCGAATCCAGATTGCCGAGCACCTCGTGCGTGTGCGCGACCGACCGCGCATCCTCGCGGAGCCGCACCACCGCCAGGAATGAGACCGTGCCGATGATCCCGAGGCAGGCCAGCGCGACCCCGAACCCGGCCAGCACCTTGCGATGCAGCGCGGGATGCGTCGGGGGGAGCGAGCCGCCCACGTCCCGGCCGCGCGCGAGGTGCAATTCCTGCAGGGCCAGGCTGACGATCAGCCCCACCAGGAGCAAAATCATCCACTGCGCAAAATCGACCGGCCGGGTGAAGTTGAAGCTATGGACCGGAGGCAATATATAATAGGCGGTCCCGGCGCCGACGACCGCCGTACAGACGAATCCGGGGCCAAAGCCCCCGACGTAGGCACTCAGCAAAATCGGGATGACAAAGAGGACCAGCGCCGCCCGTTCCCCGAACCAGGAGGCGAGCGCGATCCGCACCAGCAGCATCGCGACCGCCGAGCCCACCGCCAGCGCATACGCCCGCGGTCCCGGCCGGACTGCAGGAGGAGTACGAATATTCCCCCGTGACACCGACCCGAAGGGCGAACCCTGGTTCGCCCGTCGATCGACCAGCCGGACGGTGAGCGCAACTGCTCGCGGCCAGTGAGGTAACTAAAAGGGGAGTTAGCCAGAGGTTCTTGCTCGCCCACGGCGGGCCAAGTCGCAGCCTGATGGGTTCATCCCCTGCCTCATGCGCCCTTCCCTCCGCATTGTCCTCCCTGCCCTTGCGGCCTGCCTGCCCCTGGTGCTCCGGTGTGCCGAACCCGCGGTCTCGCTGGCTGAAGTCGTGGTGACGCCGAGCAAGTTCGGCGTCGCCGACGAACGCACCACCACGGGGGCGAGCCTGACGAGCACCGAGCTGGAAACCCTCCCGCAGGTCGGCGACGACCTCTTCCGCTCCATCGCCCGGCTCCCGGGCCTCGCGGCCGACGATTTCAGCGCCCGTTTCTGGGTGCGCGGCGCCCCCAACGGCCAGCTCCTCGCCCGGCTCGACGGCGTGGACCTGATCGAACCGTTTCACCTCAAGGACGTCGACGGCTCCCTCTCCATTGTCGACCCGCAGACGATCAGCCGCCTCGACCTCACGACGGGCGGATTCACCGCCGAGTTCGGCAACCACCTGGCCGGCGTGCTTACGATGGAGACCAAGGCCGCCACCGCCCCCCACACCGCGCTCGGCCTGAGTCTCACCGGCGTCGGCGGCAGCAACCAGGGCGTGTTTGCCGGCAACCGGGGCCGCTGGCTCGCCGCCGTGCGCCGCGGCTACCCTGACATCGCGCTGCGCGTCGCGGGCCGCGACGACGAAGTCACCCCGCGCTACTACGACGTCACCGCACAGGTGGAGTACGAGGTGGCGCCGGGACACAAAGCCTCGCTGCACGCCCTGCACGCCGGCGACACGCTCACCTACCACCGCACCAACAACCCGACCCTAGCGAGCAGCTATGACAGCGACTACGTCTGGGGCCGCTGGCAGGGTACGTTCAGCCCGCAGCTCAGCACCGAGGGTGTCCTGTCGTTCAGTCGCCTCACCTGGAACCGCCATGGCAGCGGCACGCTCGACAGCTTTCCCTTTTCGCTCCGCGACGTGCGCCGCCTTGAGGTTCTCGGCGTCCGCAACGACTGGACCTACAGCCTCGGCTCGCAGGCGCTCGTCCGTGCCGGTGTCGAGGCGAAGTCCGGCGAGAGCCGCTACGACTACGCGATGACCCGGCAGCACCTCGACGTCGTCGCAGGCCGGCAGATCACCGTTACCGAAAATGTACGGACGGCGCTCCGGCCGGACGGCGATTCGCTGGGGGCGTTCGTCTCGGGCCGGCTCCAGCCGTGGTCCGCGCTGGTCATCGAGCCCGGCGTGCGCTTCGACCGGCAAGCCTTCACCCACGACTCGCACACGAGCCCGCGGCTCAATGCCGCGCTCACCCTCGGCCATGCCACCGTACGGGCGGCGTGGGGCGCCTACTTCCAGCCGCAGAAGCTGCACGAGCTCTCCGTCGCCGACGGCGACACCACC
>JAPLTR010000901.1 GCA_026398065.1 Verrucomicrobiota bacterium
CCTGATGGCCGCCGCCCGCGCCCAGCTCCTCCCAGGCTTCGACCTCGTCTCCGCCTGGCTCGACCTCGAGCGCAAACTCGCCGCCGCCGACCTCGTCATCACCGGCGAGGGCCGCTTCGACGACACCTCGCTCACCGGCAAAGGACCCGGCGCCGTCGCCGCCCGCGCCCTCGCGCTCGGCAAGCCCGTCCATGTTTTCGCCGGTTCCGTCACCGCCACCGCCGCGCCCCGGGCCAGCCTCTCGCTTCACGCCATCACGCCGCCCGGCATGCCCCTCCCGCAGGCCCTCCGCGAGGCCCCGGCACTGCTGGCTTCCGCGGTCTCGCTCTCGCTCTGAGCCGAAGGGCCCTTGCGCATAACCTGCCTCGCTTCCGCCTCGACGGGCCTCACTCACCCGCCAAAGTGGCCCGACATGCCCGGCGCGTCCCGTCTCCTTTTCTTCCGACCTCTGATCCCCTTGCTCGTGCCGCTGCTCGGCCTCTTCGGCTGCAGCGCGACCAAGGCCCCGTCGGCCTCGCGGACCGCCACCGGCATCCCCATTCCCAACGTCACCGCCGCCGCTCCGGCCTCGGTCCCCGCCTCCGCCCCGAGTTCGCCGGCGCCAAGCTCGTCGTCCACCGGTCTTTTCAAGGTCCCCGACAAGACCTTTCCCGTCATGCTCGGCATCGATGTGCTGGAGGCCGACAGTTTCGCCGCCGTGAAGGGCAAGCGCCTCGGCCTCCTGACGCATCCGGCCGGCCTCAACCGCCGCGGCGAGTCCACCGTCGACGTGCTCCGACGGGCGCCCGGCGTCAAACTCGTCGCCCTCTTCGCCGTCGAACACGGCATCAACGGCGAGTTCGCGGCAGGGAAGAACTACACCGACTACACCGACAAACGCACCGGCCTCCCGGTCCGCTCGCTCTACGACGGCAAGACCCGCAAGCCCACCAAGGCCCAGCTCAAGGACCTCGACGCCCTCGTCGTCGACCTGCAGGACATCGGCACGCGCAGCTACACCTTCATCAGCGCAATGAAGAACGCGATGTCCGCCTGTTTCGAAAACGGCGTCGAGCTCATCGTCCTCGACCGCCCGAATCCCCTCGGCGGTCTCAAGGCCGACGGCCCGCCGATGGACGCCAACCAGATGAGCTACGTCGGCGCCTTCCGCGTGCCCTACGTCCACGGCCTCACGATGGGCGAGCTCGCGCGCATGACCAAGGACGCCCCCGAGCCCATCGGCCAGTACTCCCTCACCGACGCCCAGCGCGCCAAAGGCAAACTCACCGTCATCCCCATGCGCGGCTGGACGCGTTCCATGCGCTGGACCGAGACCGGCCTCACGTGGAAGCCGACGTCCCCCCTGATGCCCGATTTCGAGGCCGTGAAGGGCTACGCCATGGTCGGCCTCGGCTGCGAGATCGGCGGCTTCAAGAGCGGCGTCGGCGCGCAATATATCTTCCGCGGCCTCGTCCACACCAGCGTCAAACCCGACGTCTTCGAGAAGGAGCTCCGCGCGCTCCAGCTCCCCGGCATCGACTTCCGCCGCGTCAGCGCGCCCAACGCCCGCACCGGCCAGGCCGGCACCGGTCTCTATATCGAGATCCGCGACTACGACGCGTGGCGACCCACCGAGCTGAATTTCCACCTCATGCGCCTCGCGTGCAAACTGGAGCCGAAAAACCCCTTCGCCGCCGCCACCGTCGAGAAACGCAGCCTCTTCCTCCACCTCCTCGGCTCCCGCGCCTTCTACGACGATCTCGTCGCCAAGGGCAAAAACGTCGACGTCGAAGCCTGGCTGAA